>JAFLUR010000239.1 GCA_022508725.1 Oscillospiraceae bacterium | reverse complement strand
AGTTTCCCAAAAGTTTAATTCCGCCATCAATACGCTTGTAATCGGAACGGGCGATAAAACCTTTTCGATCGGTGATGTCAATAACGACGGAAAGGTAAATAAAACCGACCGTACACTGATCTCCGGCGCATTGGGAATGACCGATGATGACAGCTTGGCGGTTTATGATTTGAACGGTGACGGCAAAATCGATATTATCGACCTTGCGTATGTCAATCACCAAATCGGAGCCGAAGGAGATGCCCGGATTTTTGATACGTCCCTTATTGCGGGCGGGATTGTGCAGCTCGATAAAATTACGGAAAATGTAAATGTAAGCGGAGATATAGAGAATATATTTAACACGGGTAATATTTCCGCAGTTACCTTAAGTCCGAAAAACGAAGATTCCGGGATTGCCTTGCCTGTTGAATTCGGCAAAGAGGCTGAAACGGAACAGATCGAGATTATTTCTCCGTCCGTAACCGGAGCGATTGTATCCGGTTCGGCTATGGTTACATACATTGAAAAAGGCAAAGAGATAACGGAGGAAATTCCGTTTGATTCCTCTCATCCCGAAAGTATCGAGCTTTTGGAAGCGAGCGAGGGGACGTCGAGCGTCGTTATCTCTCTCGGAAAGCGTGTGGCGGTCAAAAAGGTCGTTATAAATGTAACAAAGGTTGAGGGGGAGGACGGAAAACCGTCTTTTGCGGTAGTGCGGGAAATTAAATTTCTTAAAGACATTGTTCCGGAAAATCCGGCTTTGCAGTCGTTGAGCGTAAAAAATGTAAGGGCGGAGGCAAAAAATGAAAGTATTCTGCTTAAATGGGACGAATTTCCCAACGTTACGGGTTACACGGTTTACTACGGACGGCAGAACGGCGTATATACCTCTCAGGTTACGGTCGATACAAATTCGGCGCTTATCACGGGACTTAAGAATTTAACGACTTACTTTTTTACGGTCGTTCCCGTAAGCGACGGATGGGAGGGCGCAAAATCCGATGTCATTTCGGCAATGCCGATGCCGTCCGAAAAACCGCTTAAACCGAATATGATCGTGATAAAGCCGATGGACGGCGCACTTTCGGTATCATGGAAGGAAACCGAGAACGCAACGTATTATAAGGTATTCTACAAAGAAAACGGAGCAAAGGATTTTATTCGGTTCGGAGATAAAATTACATCGACAAGCGTTTCTGTCGGCAATTTGACAAACGATACGGAGTATGTTTTATATGTCGTCGCGGGAAACGATATCGGAGAAAGCCCCGATTCGGATTTGGCATACGGCGTTCCGAAAAAGACGATAATCGAAGCGCCGGATATTCCGACATTTAATATGATTGACGGCTCGAATATCGAAAAGGTCGAGATGCAAAATTATAATAATGTATTGCAGAGCGAATATCCGGAAGGATTTGATGTCCGGAACGTCGCGGACGGCGATTACTCGACACACTGGACTGCACGGGCATTTTGGGAAAGCAATCAATTCATCTTTACGTTTAAGGAAGCAAAAGAGATGAATTATATGGTATATGTTCCGAGATTGGACGGCGATTACCGCAGAAGCCTCGAGAAGTATTCAATTACGGTATGGGATGAGGAAGGACATGAAAAGATCGTTGCCGATTCAAAAACCATTACTGTCAATTCAAATGAAACGGGATATATGATTTTGCCGTTTGAAAGAACGAAAGTGAAAAAGCTGGCGGTATCGGTCGCTCAGTGGGCGGGTTCTCCGACCGGAGTAAGTCTTTCGGAGGCGATATTTTACGAGTCCGACAATTTGGCGTCGGATATAAGGGAGCTGTTTGCAAACGATACCTATACCGAATTGTCGGAGAGCGCAAAATCGGATATTTCCGCAGCGCGTAAAAAAACAGCGTCGCTTCGCGCTCAGGCAAACGATGCAAACGGATATTACGTTGATAAGAGCGTTTTGCTTGATGAGCTTGATCTTGCGGAGGGATTGCTTGACGGCACCGACGCACTCGGATATATCAAAACGGGAGTGCAGTCGAGAAGCGTTTCCGCAGACAGGATAAAATATGCTCAGTCGGGCAGCGATTTTCAGCCCATAGGCGCGGTCGCATATGCTTCCGAATATGCCGGAAAGCAAGGATTAAAACAGACAACGGTAACGATTTACGCTCATATACCCGAGGGTGAAAAGGCATATATTGTGCCGACGCAGTATTATGCCGAGGCAAACGCATGGCAGGGAAATGCCGTCGAAATTCAAAACGGCAGAAATATAATAGAAATTCCGAAACTCGGAACGCAGACATCTGAGCGCGGAGGAGCGTTGTATTTGAGATATTCGGGAAAACATCCCGAGGAGGTATCGCTGCATATAAGGCAGGGTATAACGAGAATTCCGATGCTGGAGCTTTCGGATTGGTACTCCGTCGGAGAGAATGAAAAAAAAGAACGTATAAGAAAATATGTCGAGTCTCTTGAAATTCATGTAAACAATCTGAATAAGCAGAACGTTGATTTGAGAATTTTCAATTCAACGGAAATTTCCATGCCAAACGTGCTGTTGTCTTTGCCTGCCGACAAGGTTCTTGCGGGAATAAAACCGACGGGCGCGGATAATTCCGCCGCGGAACAGACGCTGTATAACAATGTTCTCGCATGGGAGGATTTAATGCATATCGTGAATACCACTCAGGGTATTGACAATACGCTTGAAAAGAGCGATATGCAGAGCAGGCAGAATATACGCTATATGCGTATGTTCTCAAATGCGTTTATGTATGCGGCGGGTACTCATATCGGCATAGGCTACGGCTCGGCTGCGTCGATGGTATGCGGAAAACCGGTTTCAATGCTTGAGGAAGGCGCTTCGGCAAACAATATCTTCGGATGGGGAATCGCACATGAAATAGGGCATAATATGGATAAGCTCGGAAAAGCCGAAATTACCAACAACATATATTCTCTTATGGTTCAGACCTACGACGGAAACAGGAATACTTTGAAATCGCGTTTGGAAACCGATGATAAATATCAAAGAATCTATGAAAAGGTATCCGCCGGGTATCCGGGAATGTCAAACGATGTGTTTACGCAGCTTGGTATATACTGGCAGCTTCATCTCGCTTACGATGACGGTGAAAATCCGATGGATTTCTATAACCGTTTCTTTAAGGAATGGAAGAAGGACGAATCGGAAGGAGTATCGGGCGATGAGCGATTTGCGCTGATTGCGGCTGAAACGGCAAACAGAAATCTGACGGAATTTTTTGAAAGTTGGGGAATGAAACTCAGCGACGATGTAAAGGCGGCGATGAGCGAGTATCCGGAGGAAACAAGAAAAATTCAATATCTCAACGATGATTCAAGGCGTTATCGTTTGAACGGCGGTAAGGCGGGTGTCGGCATAACCGAGGCGAACGCCGAAATTGACGACGTTGATGAGAAACGCGTTAATCTTACGTTTTCGTCAAGCGCTGACGGCGGCTCTGTTTTGGGATACGAGATAATAAGAAACGGAGTTGTGATCGCGTTTACTCAAAGTAACGAATATACCGATATAATAGGAAGCGCAAATAACAAGGCGTTCAGCTACGAGGTTCGGGCAATCGATATGCTCGGCAATGAAATCGGAGCCGCTGCCGATGCGGGACAGGTGCGTATTTCATATTTGAAAACAATCGATCCGCAAAGATATACAATGACGAGAAACAGCGACGGTACTGTAAGTGTTTTATTTGACGACCGGACTGCGGTGTCGGGAATTAAGGTAACAAA
>JAFLUR010000238.1 GCA_022508725.1 Oscillospiraceae bacterium | reverse complement strand
AATAACAAAAAATCCCGTAGTATTTTCGGCATGGATTATAACGAATTGCTTTACGCTGCGAAAAACAAAAACAAATTCCGGCAGTCAAAGAAAAAATTTAAAAATACAAGCTCTTTTTTGCATCGAAAATATTCAGTAAAATTTTTCAAAAAAATTTTTGTTTTTATTCGCTACAATATATATTTAAAAAATATTCACGAAAAACGAAATTACCAAAAATTTTGTATTGAAATTCGCTCGGATATACTGTAATATATAACTCGTGGTTGACATAACACCGCTTAACGGAGATTATGAAATCTTCATGGCGGTCGATGATATTACGTTATGTAAACCGTGTGTATGTATGATGCTATGAAACAAACCGCGTTTCAATTTTAAGGAGGAGCAAATTATGAATAAAGGTTTAAAAAAGCTTTTGACATCGGCATTGGCTGCGGCTTTGCTGACATCTTCCGTGGGAGCAATGGCAAACACACTTCCCGAGGATATACAGGGAACACGTTTTGAAGATTCCGTTCAGGTTTTGGCGGCTCTCGGAATAATGGTCGGCGACAGGGAATCCGGTCTCATAAGACCCGATGACGAGATCAGACGTTCGGAGGTGGCAAAGATGGCTGTCACTGCACTCGGTCTTGAGGATGTGGCTGAGTCATCGACACAAAGCACTAAATTCCCCGATGTTGTTGAAGGACACTGGGCAACGGGATATATCAATGTGGCAAATTCACAGAATATCGTTATCGGCGATCCGGACGGTAATTTCAGACCCGATGACAGCATAACCTATGCGGAAGCTATGGCTATTATGGTAAGAATACTCGGATACGATCCCGTGGCAAACACAAAGGGCGGTTTCCCGTCGGGATATATCGTAGTGGGTTCGGACAAGGGCTTGAACAAAAACGTTAAAGGCTCGACAAATGACCCCATTCTCAGAGGCGATGTTGCAAATATGACCTACAATTCTCTTACCGTAAAGCTCATGGAGCAGGTAGGCTTCGGCAATGATATGTCGTTTGAAGAGGTGGACAAAACTCTCCTTTTGGATAAACTCGGCGTTACAAAGGGTGAGGGTCAGATCTCGGCTATCGAATCATCATCTCTTACAGGCAGCAGTTCTCTCCGCAAGGGACAGGTAAAAATCGGTGATGATATATTTGAAACATCATATAATATAAACAATCTTTTCGGATACAACGTTGTTTATTATTCCGTAGAAAACGATGACGGCGAAAATGAAATTATTCTCGCAACACCCAAAAAGGATGCAAATTCAAGCGTTGTTATCACAGCCGATTTGTTTGAAAGCATTACGGAAAAGTCGGGCAACAAAGCCGTAAGCTATTATAAATCGGAATCAACAAGCAAAACGTCAACAGCCGAGCTTGACGAGGACGCGATCCTTATCTATAACGGCAAATGTGAGGAAATGAGCGATGAACTCATAAATATCAAGGATAAAGCGGGCAATATAACTCTCCTTGACACAAACAAGGACGGAAAATATGATATAGTTTTTGTTACCGAATATGAAAACATGGTTGTCGAAGAGGTGACATCAACTCACAAGATCGTAGATAAATACGGCAAACCGTCGCTTAAACTCGATCCCGAGGATACAAGCGTTTCTTACAGAATAACAATGGGTCTTGAAGAGCTTGAAACGGACGATCTCGAAGAATATGACGTATTGTCCGTAGCGGCAAGTCTTGACAAGGAACTCTATGATGTTATCGTAACAAGAAAATCGGTATCGGGAAAAATAACCGAAAAGGACGATGAGGGCGTTACAATAGGCGGCGAGCATTATAAGGTTGCCGCAAACTATACTCAGGCCCTTGAAATGGGAACGGAGGGTGTGTTCTATCTTGACGCGGAGGGCAAAATAGCCGCCGTGGACACAGCAGCCACACTCAGCAGCAACTATGCTTATCTTATCAGAGCATATACCGATTCAAACACGGAGAATACCTCATTCAAGGTATACACCTCGGAAGGAAAAGAGGTAAATCTCGAAGCAAACGAAAAAATCAAATTCAACGGCAAATCGGGCACACTTTCAAAGGATGCGGCCGAGGCGCTCAAAGAGGATAACGCAACCGTTAAGCAGCTCGTGACTTACGATCTGAACTCGGACGGCAAGGTTATCGCGCTTAACACGGCTAAGGATAATACCGCAACAGGCAACGTGGACGAGAACCACTTCACAAAGAACTATGTTCTCGAAAATGCGGAATATAATCAAAAAACAGGCAAAATAGGCAATATCAATATAACCGAGGACACCATCATATTCGATATCCCGGCAGATGCTTCATCTTCAAGCGATTATTCAATTGCGGACATCAGTATGTTCGAGGACGAGGCAAAATACGATATAACCGTATTTGACAGACAGGACGATTACAGCGCAAAGGCAATAATCATATCGAACGCGTCGTTCCGCACAAATGCCGAGGCGCCGATCGCCGTGGTAAACAAGATCTCGGGAACATCGAATGACGACGATGTTGAAACAGACAAGCTGTACGCATTCGTTGACGGCAAGGAA
Organism: Oscillospiraceae bacterium; assembly: GCA_022508725.1. GTDB lineage: Bacteria > Bacillota > Clostridia > UBA1381 > UBA1381 > JAFLUR01. Next base: position 1,229 of record JAFLUR010000238.1, on the reverse strand, counting down.
ACGGAAATCATAGCCGAGGAAAAGGGAATACTTGTCAAAGGCGAAGATAAGAAGCCGCTTGTAAACGGTGATATTATCCAGTACAAGACAAACGAAAAGGGCGAAATCATAAATATCCGCGTTCTCTTTGACGTAAGTGCGAAGGATACGGAAACGGAATATTCGCCGGCAGAAAATCTCGATATAGTATACGGTAAGGTAACTCAGAAGTTTGCGCAGTCGATGAATGTAAGCGTAAACGACGGAGAGGTTAAAAACTACGCTCTCACAAATGATGTTACGGTTTATATTCTTGACACGGCAAAATCAAAGAACAACATTGAAGTTGCGACAACGGGCGATATTCAGAAGTTCAATGAGGATGAGGGCAACAGAGTATTCATCAAGATATACAAGGACGTGGTAACCGAAGTTGTTATCGTAAAATAATCAATTTATCTGACTCTGACTTTGTATCTTCTCCGTATTTTCACTCTTTAAAGGGGCTGTTTCGATAAGCCCGAAGGAAAAGACTCAATCCGCGAAAACGGTTGAGTCTTTTCTGCTTTCGTAATATTGATGCTCAAATTAACTCTTGAATTTTTCTGCTTGACCAAGCTGTGAAATTCTGTGTCATAAAACCTTTTGGTCCGGTCGTATCGTTTTACCGGTCGCCTGAAAATATGCAAAGTCCATGCGATTATTATTTCCCGATGTCGGCTTTGATTTTGACCGAAAAATACACATATATATAAATTTATTTATATATGTATTGATTTATAAAGAATTATATGGTAAAATATATGTATAAAGTATATTCAAACGTATAAATATAAAAATCAAAAAAGAGAGACTGTATTAAAAAATACGGAAAAACGAAAGCTTGCATATCGGTTTTTCCAAAGCCGTATATGTGTTTGCTTTCGGAGAATTACGGAGGGATTTTCATGAAAATCAAACTGTTTGCAAAAAGATTAATGGCGTTTGCCGTGATTTTGTCGATGGCATTGTCGCTTATGCCGGCGTTTTCGTTTACGGCGGGTGCGGCGGGAGAATTTAACGACGCGGACGGCGGTAACGGTATTGAGGGAAGTCCGTATGAGATCGCAACGCTTGAACAGCTTGAGAATTTACGAGATTACATAAACGGTACGGGAAATTATGACGGAGTCCCGCATACCGGCGAGGGTGAGTATTTCATACTTACGGCGGATATCGATATGTCGGATAAATATAACGAGAGCGGCGAA
>JAFLUR010000237.1 GCA_022508725.1 Oscillospiraceae bacterium | reverse complement strand
ACAAGATATGACAAATCAGCCGAATCATTTTCTGCTATGATTCAGCTTGCCTCTACGCTTGTCGCTATTCCTAAATTTCCCGATGTTGTATAAGTATACCGCCTAACATTATACAATACTGAATACAATAAATCGACAGACAATAAGTGGATATTTGAATAGAATTTCAGAGCCTGTTCAGTATCTGAGATCGTCAGATTTTTGAGCGGATTTTTCTGCCGGCAAAGTCCGGAATTCGCGGGAATACTTTGTGTATTTCAAGAATTTTGTGCAAAGCCGGCGGGAAAAGACGCCAAAAAGATGATGATTGGAAGATACTAAACAGGCTCTTATGCTTTAACCGCTTTTTATGTTAAAGCAAATAAAAATTTGTGTTGAAAAAAAATACGGTATATGGTATAATAACGAATGTATGCGGAACAAATATGAATTTTTCGATTCTTTCGGCGGTGTATTGCAATATTATGTTTTGCATTATTGTCTTATGAGCTTTGTTACGCTACAATACCGAAACCGGAGGTAATAATAATATGCCTATTAAAATACGGGACGATCTTCCCGCAACAAAACAATTGCAGAGCGAAAATATCTTTGTTATGACTGAAACAAAGGCTATGCATCAGGATATTCGCCCCCTCAATATTGTAATAGTGAATCTTATGCCCACAAAAATAACGACCGAAACGCAGCTTTTGCGTCTTTTGAGCAACAGTCCGCTGCAGGTATGTATCGATTTTATGGTTATGAAAACGCATAATTCAAAAAATACGCCGCATGAGCATCTGGAGACATTTTATAAGAGGTTTGACGATATAAAGAATTTAAAATACGACGGTATGATCATAACCGGTGCGCCGGTTGAGAATTTTGACTATAAAGATGTTGATTATTGGGATGAGCTTGCGGAGATAATGGAATGGAGCAATACGAATGTAACGTCAACGCTGCATATATGCTGGGCGGCTATGGCGGGACTTTATTATCATTACAATATCCCGAAATATCCTCTCGAAAAGAAATGCTCCGGTGTTTTCAGGCACAGACCGGGAAGGACAACGGCTAAGCTCATACGCGGTTTTGACAATGAATTTTATGTGCCTCATTCAAGATACAGTGAAGTGCGGAGGGAGGATATAGAGAAGATCGACGGTCTTGAAATTTTGGCGGAATCGGATGAAGCGGGGGTATATATCGTTTTTTCAAAAGGCGGGCGAAAAATCTTTATAACCGGTCATGCGGAGTATGATGCGTTTACGCTTGACGAGGAATATAAGCGCGATCTGAAAAAAGGAATGGATCCGGAGGTCCCGGTGAATTATTATACCGACGACGACCCGTCAAAGCCTCCCGTTGTTAAATGGAGGAGCCATGCAAGTCTCCTTTTTTCAAATTGGTTGAATTATTTCGTATATCAGATAACGCCGTATGATATCAATGATATAAATTATATGAATGACGATATAAACAATGATTTTTAGAGCCTGTTCAGTATTCGGAAATCGTCGGATTTTTGAGTGGGTTTTTCTGCCGGCACGAAATTTGCGTGAATACTTTGTGTATTTCAAAAATTCGGGGCAAAGCCGTAGGGGGAATATGCCAAAAAGATGATGATTGGAGGATGCTGAACAGGTTCTTGGATATATTACAGTTTCTCGGAATTTTATATGTTTCGCGGAACTGTATTTTTTTATGAATTATGTAGGTAAAAATATATATTTTTCATAGAATGTTCACAGGATTTTCACATCGTGTGTGTATAATTATTATGTGTTGTATTATTTTTTAGGCGAGGAGGAAATACATTTGAGTAAAAAATCGGTTATTATTAAAACGGCGGTGATAGTCGTATGCTGCGCGGCTGTTATCGGCGGGGCGGTTTTCGGTGTAAAATATTTTAAATCAAAATCCGCTTCTTCCGTCGGAGAAATAAAGCTGGATACCGTAACAAGAGGAAACATTGAAACGGTGATCTCGGGCAGCGCGGCTGTTGAACCGCTTGAAAGATATGAAATTATACCGCTTGTAAACGGCACGATAATTTCATGCAGCTATGAAGTAGGGGATGTTGTTTCAAAGGATGATGTCCTTTATCAATTTGATTCTTCCGAACTTGATATAAGTCTGAAAAAAGCGGAAAATGATTTTGAAAAGACAACAATATCAAGAAATGAAACTCTGAAGGATACCGAAAAGCTGATCGTTACCGCGCCTTGTTCGGGAGTGATTTCGGGTCTTACCGCAAAGGCAGGTGATAAAATATCCAACGGAAGTCAGCTTGCGCAGATTAAGGATACCGTAAATCTTGAAGTCGATATTCCTTTTACCGCGGCACAGATGAATTACATAAGCTTAGGCTCTCCGGTCGATATTTTAAGCTCGGAGCATATGAGCGGAACAAAAGGCGTTGTTACGCATATAAATAATGTTTCGACAGCGCAGGAGGACGGTTCGGTATTGTATTATGTTACGGTATCGCTCGTAAATCCGGGAGCGTTCGGAGAGGGACTCAAAGTATCGGCGCAGATAAACGGAATGGTCAGCCCGTATTCTGGTGAGATACGCTGTGTGAATGAGCAGACGGTCAAGACGGAGATTGAGGGTAATCTTTCGGAGCTTTATATGAGTAACGGAGATTATGTAAACAAGGGCGATGTTATTGCGGTTCTTACAAGCGAAACTTTAACCAATTCCATAAAAAAGAATGACCTTGAATATGATAATGCCCGGCTTTCCTTGCGTGACAGCTATGACAAGCTTGACGATTATATTATCAAATCGCCCATAAACGGTACGGTTATCACGAAAAATTCAAAGGCGGGCGATACGGTAGACCGTTCAAATTCATCTGTTACAATGATGGTAATAGCGGATGTAAGCAAGCTGAAATTCAGTTTGGAGATCGATGAGCTTGATGTCATAAAGGTGAAAGAGGGCATGGAGGTCGATATAACCTGCGATGCCGTTGAGAACACGATGTTTAAGGGTTATATTTCAAACGTATCCGTTGAAGGATCTTCATCCGACGGAGTTACTACCTATAAAGCGGAGGTCATTATCGATGAGCCGGGCGAATTGCGTCCGAGTATGAATGTTGACGCGTCGGTAATTATCGAGTCGGCAGAAAATGTTCTTATGCTGCCGGTAACCGATGTGAAAACAGCGGGCAATCGTAAATATGTGTTTACGCCGGTATCGGATTCACAGGATAAAAACTCAAAGGATAAATCCGAGGATAAAAGAGAATTTGAGAACAGCGGTATTCCCGGGAACGGTTCGGACAGACAAAGACGTGAAAATGCGGACGGTCCGGACAATCGGAGAAATGAAAATGCGGGTGATCCGGACAGTCGGGGACGTGAAGCGGGAGCCGGCGGCAATGAGAGCGCGGCTGCGAACGGAAATCCGGGAAGGAGAAGTGCGGACGGCGCCGCACCCGGAGAAAATCCGAATATGCCGGATATGCAGAACAGAGCCGGCAGAAGCATAACGGCTCCCGATGGCTTTGAAGCCACATTTGTCGAAACGGGAATTTCAAGCGAAGACTATATAGAAATAAAAAGCGGTCTTAATGAGGGAGACATGGTATACAAGCAGGAAACATCATCCTCTCGTACCAATAATATGATGCAGGGCGGCATGGGCGGACCCGGCGGCATGGGAGGCATGGGCGGACCCGGCGGAGCTCCCGGAGGTAGTATGGGCGGAAGACCCGGCGGTGGAATGAGATAATACGAGGTATCGGTATGATAAGACTTGAAAATATAAGCAAGGCCTTCCGCACGAAAGATCACACCGT
>JAFLUR010000236.1 GCA_022508725.1 Oscillospiraceae bacterium | reverse complement strand
ATTTGTTTTTTCATCAAGCGCCGACATTGCCTCCGCCTGTATTCTTTGTCTTTTCAGCATTATCGCCTGCGCAAGAGCCTGCTTGAATACCGGCAGTGTGATAATAAACGCGGAATTTATCTTTCTTATAAGGTTTAGGTTTGAAAACTGCATTGTCTTAAGCATGGGTATTGACTGCAGCGCCACATTCTCCGATATTCTGAGGTCATGCACGCGCTGTTCGAGCAGCTGTTTCGCCTGTTCGAGAGATGTCAGCTCAAACTGTATGCTGTTATCTCCGGTTCTGTCCCATTCTTCCCGTCTCTGAGCTATATATTCGTCAAGCTCGCCGATACCCTGCTCTCCCGCAACGATATATTTGATCAATTCGTCATAGTATTCGACATTCGCCTCGAAAAGCTCCTGTAAATTCCTGTTTGATTGATTTATCTCGTTTTCATAGGATTTAAGCTTAACATAGACTTTGTCTATCTCTTCTCCCATAGTATGATACTTTGCAAGAATTTTATCAAGCTGTTTTTTCATATTTCCGAAAAGACGCTGCAAAACCCCGTTGTTGTCCTTTATTTCCTCAAGATTGAACTTGTCCATTATTTTAGACAGCAGAACGAGCATTTCTCCCGACTCGTTTATCTTTGTCATATCCATGCTTCTGAGAACCATGTCGGAACATTTTGCTATATTCTCCGCCGCGCCGTTTCCGAAATTCACTATTGTATTCGTATCATCGACGCATATCGTGCTTACAAGCCTGTCGATCTCCTCCGAACCGACATACTTGTCAAGCATCATATTTTTCTCTTCGACAATATTATACTCGCTTACCTCATAAATTTCGGAAGCCGCCGTGTCTTTCGATTGTGAAGAGGTTTTCGGAGTTCCCATATTGATACCCATTGTCACCATTCCTTTCCAAACATTGAATTTCCGAATATCTTTCCGAATATTCCGGTATTCTGCCTTTTCTCCGACATATCCATGTCAAAAATATATTCTCCTATTATATGGTTTACCAAAATATTTTTATTATAATACTTTTCGACCGTGCAATATCCGCCCGGAGAGAATATTACGACATCAAAGCCTATATAACTCAAAAGAGCCAGCAGCACCGCATCCTCCAAAGACGGCATATTCTCGTTTGCCGCCGTCACCACTACCTTTGGGATGCTTCCCGTAAAATCAAATCTCTGAAGCATATGCAGTATCTCTTTTTTAAAATCAAGCGCGACCGCCGCTACCGCATATTCCGCTCCGGATTTGTGCGTGCCGGTGATAAGCTCCGATTTTATCAGCTTTTCGGCGCTTTCGAGTATATGCTCCTGCATTTCCGCCCTTATAAATCCGTATTTATAGCACGGCGACTGTTTTATCTTATCCCTCAAAAGCTTTCCGCGTTTATAAAATCCCGCGGCATAACGCACAGCTTTGTTTTCCTCCGACCCGTCAATGTACGGAAATCCGTCTATAATGAACGCATTCTCCGAAAGACGGTCGAGCAGTCTGAAATAATTATTTTTATTGCCGGGGACTCCCGATATTTTTGCGAATATGACCGGAACGGCAGCCTCGCCGCTTTCCGCGGAAAAGCCCGGACGGTATTTTGCATCCTCCTTCCACAGAATACTTATCTCCTCAAAGGTCGTGCGCAGTATGACCGACCTCGCTCCGGCAAACTGTCCCGTTCTGTAAAGTCCGGTATTCTCGTAAAGAACGGTGTCAAGCTCTCTTTCGGCTTCATACGACACCGTATTTTCGCCGACGCTTCCCGCCTTATAAGGAAATCCGCTTCTCAGTCTTGTTTTGGGATATTCGGTTTTAAACAAAAATTTATCCTCAAGAACCGAACGGCTTTCAAGGTCGCTGTCCAATATAAGCACATCGGCGGAGGACGCGGCAAGTATTCTCAAAAAATCAGCCTCGTTTGAATTGCGCGCGCTGCCCCAATACAGAAACACGGGATGCGCGCTGAGTCTGTTCGCCCTAAAAAGCCTCGGTATATACCGTCTTATCAGGCATACCAAAGTGACCGCTCTGCTTGTCTTTCTTTGAAAGGACTCCCCGCCCTCATTCATTATATCGTAAAATGCGCGTCGGACAAGCCTTTCAAGCTCGATACAGTCGGGAAATTCGATCTTTCTGCAAAGCCCCGTTATAAGCTCACGCTCATCATTGTACGCGCGCTCGCCCGCTGCGGCTATCTCGTCATTGTCCGGAGCCGGTATGATATCCGTCACGACCACAAGCTCTCTGCCCGCTTTTTCAAGCGATCCGCACAATCTGCATATATCTCCGGCATATCCGTCCCATATGCCTTTTATATATGCAAAGACATTGTAATATACCCCTCTCTCTTCGCCTCTTTCATTATGTCCCGTAAGACAAGCCTCCGATACGTTGCCCTTTATCATACTCTCCTTTATCCACGCATTCGGGCATACCGTACCCGCCGCCTTCGGGAAAGGGTAGTATGAAAATGACGGCTTCCGGTTTGTTTCCGGTACTGTTTGAGGCTTTATCTCAGGTCTTGTTTCCGATTTTATTTTTATCCGTCTTTCGGAAGCTTTTTCCGAAACAAAAGTATTCCGTTTTTCGCTTTCTCCCTCATTGTTTTCGGGATTTTCCCGAAAAAGCGCGTACAGCTCGAAATTTTTCGGAGTAACCATGGGATTTTTCACAACTATTCTCTGTGTGTATTCATTATCGGGGTCTGTTTTCCCGTACTCCTCCTCACGGTCAAACGCCGTTATAAGAAGGTCGCATCCGCTTCCGCACACTATCCTGAGCAGCTCCGATTCGCTTTTTGACGGAACGCCGTCATATATGATCTTGGAAATATACTTCCTCTTTTTTTTAAAAACCGGCATAAAGGTATAATAAAGCAGGCACATATATTTTATGAAAACATTTTTTATGATGCCGGTGCTTTTCCCGTTTTCTTTAAGCCTTTCAAGCGCCGCAAAAAGCAGTTCCGCCGCCGCGGCTTTCCTTTCGCCGTCCGCGCCTTCAAGCCATACGTCAAGCTTTTTTCGTATAAATTCAAGGCTTATCTCAAAATCTTCTCCGACGCATTTTCTGTAATGCTCCGTCTGAGAGGCGTCGGGATTTTTCATACCGCCGGAAATAAAAACGCCGTTTTTTGAACACTCGCTCATATATTTTGTAAGAAATGACTTTATCCCGCTGCCGAAACCCGTTATACGGCACATATAGACGCCACGGGACGGTCTTTCGTCAATTCCGAGAAAATAGTCGGTCACATTCCCTAATCTTTCCGTTGCAAACATACTCTTATTTCCCTTACATAATATCCCAATCAATATATAATTTACAAAAAATCGTTCCTTTTTTATCCGGGCAATTGATATTACTCCGCATTGTATATATTGTACCACAATAAATAATATCTGTCAATTATTTATGTTTTTTCTGTAAAAACAAACATTTTTATTTTTGAAAACAAAATAAAAGCACCGCTTTCCGACAGCGATGCTTTTTGGGAAGTAAAAAAATATTAAGGGGAAAGTTATGTTGTAAATTTCTTTACAACTATATCATAACACACAATTATGAATATTTTATGACTATTGTATTAACTTTTTGTTTATTTTTTTATTTTCGGATGAATTATTATATTAGGAAACACCGAATAAATCAATATCAAAAAATAATTCGGCTGTCTGCGGCGAAAAACCGGTGCGTCCGATATCGTTTACGCCCGGAAAAGCGTATATTTTTTCGTAAATTATTTTTTGATTGCCTTCAGAGCCTGTTTAGTATCTTCCAATCATCATCTTTTTGGCGTCTTTTCCGGCAA
>JAFLUR010000235.1 GCA_022508725.1 Oscillospiraceae bacterium | reverse complement strand
AATAAATTTCGACTTTTCGGACAGTCCGGGTATATCCATACCGTTTTATTTTTATCATCAAACGGAAAAAACCTCCTCACCCGAGAAATTACCGACCGGTGTCCACCGTATTATACAGCTGCTGAAGAAGAAAACCGGCAAGCGCCGGAAGCGCAAATTTTAAAATATGTTTTCACGGAGTTCCTTCCGTCATTGATTTTCCTTTCATTTCCCCGCCTCGTTTTTATTACGGTTTTTTTTCAAGCTTCTCACATCCTTATATCCCACACATGCCGCGGCAACCGATAATTTCTCACCGCAGGCTGTCAGCTTATCGGCATTTCGCTGTCTGAGCTCGGTACGCAGTTCGATAAAGGTTTTACCGTATGTCTTTTTAAGAAACCGCTGTGTCTGGCGCGGGCTTAAATTAAGACGCTTACTGAGTGTTTTCAGCGTAATCGACGCGTAGTCCGTCGCAAGTACTTCATCGGTAATAAGCGCGCGTCTGTCGTCCGGTGTTATCCTTGCGTAATCACTGATTTTTTCGACTCCGGCATAATTTCTCGCAAGCGCGACCAAGAATTGAGACGTCAGATTAATCACATTTTTTACATACCCTATTTCTTGCTTTTCATTTTCCTCCGTAAGCATTTCAAATAAACGAAGCGAATTCCGATTGTCCTCTCCGATCCAAAAATGAGTGTTTTTGATAAGCTCCGACGCTCTGCCGCCTTTTCCTTTCTTGTTTTCGCTTATCTCAAACTGCACATAATATTCATCCATCGGGTCGGATTTGTCGGTAATCTGTTCATGCGTTATAAGCGGTCCCGTCATATACAGCGTTCCGGCAGTAAGAGGATATTCCCGTTCGTTTGCAATGAGCGTTCCTTTTCCTCCGCACACAAGATGCGCCTCATAGAAATGTTTGCCGTGCCTGTGACGCGGATATGATTCAAAGAACACGCCGTACCTTATACCTATCACCTTTATTTTCAGATTATCAAACCAAAAACAAATATCGGCATCATAAATATTCAGCATTCGTATCACCGTCCCTGATAATATTATAATCTCTGCGGTTAATTACGTCAAGTAAAAAAGAGGACTTCAAACGAAGTCCCCCGTAATTTGTCAGCCTGCTTTTTCCGATACAGGCGTCATATCGTCCTTCCAAAAGAATACCGCCGCGTCCCCGTTTACTTTTATATCAACGGTTATTTCTTTGGGAACATCCCTTTCAAATTCCATCCGGTTTATTTTCACGGAAAGCAATGCGCCGTTTTCATCGTAAACAGCCGTAATCATTTTGTACTCGCCGTCGGTATTGCTTCGGGCATACGCTTTTACCCCGTCTGCGCTTACCGAAATGATTTTCGCATCGATCCACGGCTTAACCTCCGGTTCCGGCGCAGGTGTTGCCTCATCCGGCGGCGTCATTACGGAAGTATAAAATTCTATCTCAGCAATGCTGAGACGATTACCGAAGTCCGACCACTTCCATCCGGCGTAGTCGCCGCTTGTTTTGAGCTTTGTGCGGATATAGCGGATATACTTGTATGCTTTGGGTTCGGCAATCTCAAAAACCGCCTCGCTTATATAATCCGTTCCGTCGGGTGACGGATTCATTTCCGCTATCGTTTCCCACTCTATGCCGTCTGTCGATCCTTGCAGCTCGCAGCCGACGGCAAAGCACCAATCAGCCCAATAATTGTTTTCGTTTTGAAGAATCGCCTTTTTTATTACAATTTTATTAACCGTATCCTCGCCGTTTAATTCAAATTGAATGAATTGATTTTTATATGTACCGGCGGTTTGATTTGCAACGGTAAAGACCGTGTTTACATCCTTATCGATCGCATATCCGGGATTTCCGCCGGAAGCCGTCGCTTGCGGAATAAGCTCTCGCAAGCGGCTTTCTCCCCCTGTGTAAAAGGCGATATCCGAAATTGCAAGACTGATATTTTTTCCGTTGTTTACCGTATCAAAGTAAATCATATAATATTTATACTTCACCCCGTCGGTATTTACGGCGACCCGCTGCGGTATATATGCGTTTGTCGCGGTTACTCCCCGAATTTCACCGACAAAAACTCCGTTTTCGGCTTTTCCGTTCATGTCGGTGTTTGAAGCGTAAATTTTCGCTCCGTTGATACGGTTTGCAAACGCTCCGTTTCCGTCGGCGGCGGTATAGCGTCCTATGACGGCAACGGCGGTAACGGCGCTCGCTTCCTTCAATTCCGCCTGAATAAATTTTACCGATGCGTCGTCCTTTGACGAATAGGATGTATTGGGAATACCGTCAAAGGCATATTCCGGTTTCCACGACGAATTGTAGCCGGTATCCGAAGCTTTTATTCCCGCCATTTCAGCCTTTATCATATCCCATGCGTCGCCGGTTACCCGCACGGTCGCCGAAGCGCTGTATCCGTTGTCCGATAAGGCGGTAACGGTAAACCGTCCGGGTGCGTATGCCGTCAGAATGTTTTTCTCATCAATAACACCGTTTCCGATACTGTCGCCGCTCCATGTCACATTCGATTTCGCGCCCTCCGGAACGGTCTTGACGCCAAGCTGAATTTTCTCACCGCTTTTCATGACAATATCGTCTGTTTCAATACCGTCTGCGGTTATCCAAAAGCTGTCGGGAGTTACCTTTACGTCCTTGTACTCGGTAAGTCTGTTCATTTCAAACTCGCTGCCGGTCCAAAGCTGATTTGACTCCCCCGTATAATTCTTCTGAACAAGAACGCCCGACTCGTTTGTAAGATATTTTCCGGTAGCGCAGCTTCGGATGGTAACAAATCCGCCGCCTGTATTTTTGACATCCCAGTATGAGTCGTTGCTCAAGCTTCCCCATACCGTCACCGAACCGTTTACGGTGCCGGTTATTCCGAGATATTTACCGTCCTTTGTTATTGTGTATGTGCCGTCGGGAACATCCGAAAGAGTAAACTCAACGATAACCGGCTTATCCTTGTTTAATGTAATCTCCGCAAATCTTCCGTTTTCATCTTCCTTTATTTCAAGCGTTTCGCCGTTTGCGACTGCCGAAATCCAAGCCTCACCGCATGATATGCGTATTGAGTTTTCGTCCGAAATGGACGTAAGCTCCGCCTTTGCGTACGAATTGTCAAAATTCCATGTAAGGTCGGAAATTTCGACCCTCGTTCTTGTCATAAGACCCTTCACGCTGCCCTTTGTCCAGTCCTTCGGCAGGGCGGGGATGATTTCTATTTCACCCGTATCGGAAAACGCAAGCGCTTCGTTGATCGCGCCGAGTGTGCCGAACGCGGTGTCGGTACAGTATGTGTCATTGCGGCGGTTTGTATCATGGTCTGTCATCATAGATGAATAATAAGCCGTATTGTTCATCATTTTGAGCAATGATTTCATCATTCCGTCGCCGCGTTTCAAACGCGCCTCCACAAGAGCCTTGTGCATCCAGCCGTGTCCCGCCGTCGCGTCGCTCGTATTGTATTTATTGCGGTTATCGAGCGCGATATTCGCAGCCCGTGCAAGTCCCGGATCTTTTTGTGTTTCGTAAGCCGGCCATGCCGGATAGAGGTGACTCAGATGACGGTGATTGTTGTTTTCCGTGTATTCACTCATTGCCCATTCTTTCAGTGCGCCGTCTTTGTCGAATTTATAATCGGATATTCTGTCTTTAAGAGCCGTCCACTTTTCAACAGCCGCTTCACAGCCTTCGCGTCCCACAGCCTTTTCCAAAGCACACACCATATCCAGACCGTCGCGCGCCGCCGATATATCCATTGTTGCGTTTGCGGTAATTGTACTGCTGTAGCCTATCGGATTATTTTCCGGGGAATAAGCGGGTATTATTATGTATTTTTCACC
>JAFLUR010000234.1 GCA_022508725.1 Oscillospiraceae bacterium | reverse complement strand
GATTCGTTATCGCTATTATAAAAGATGAAGCAAAAAAGGAGACGATCCGGGACGCGTCTGTGTTTTCCGATACGCTTTCCTGTTTTTTTAATATAATCCCCAATCCCGATATTATGATAAGAACGCCGCCCGCTATGCTTATGATATTTTGATATTTCAGAAGAAAGTCGGAAACCAACGTTAATCCGAAAATACTTACGCAGGAATAGAGCAGGTCGGCGGCGGAACAGCCGAGTCCGGACGCCAGCCCGGCAAAGGCTCCGTGCGACAGCGTTCTTTTAATTGTAAGCGCGCCTATAACTCCGGCGGGAATGCCGAATATCAAACCTATCAGAATACCTTTTATAAAATAATTCTCAAGCATACGTCAAACATCTCCTTAAAAAACAAGTATCTTTATATATTATACAACAAAAGCATAAAACCGGCAAATGCTTATATTGAATACCGGGCTATAGTCATCGGCTATATCAAAAATATCTATGCTCTGAAAGCATAGATGTGTATGCAAAGTAAGTATTGGACATTTGTTTGTTTTTATGGTAAAATAAAAGCATAAAGATTGATAGGAGTGATATTTGATGAAAAAATCAAAATTTTTAACGATTCTTGTATCAGCAGCTGTAGCTGCGTCAATGAGCGCGGCATTTGCAGACACCGACACAGAGCTTGTTTTACAAATTAATAATCCGATTATGACGGTAAACGGAACGGAGAAAGAAATTGATCCGGGAATGGGTACAAGTCCGGTTATAGTCAATGACCGAACATTGCTTCCTGTCCGTGCGGTTATAGAAGAAGTCGGAGGAACGGTCGGATGGAACGCGGAGGCGAAGGAAGTGACGCTGACATACGGCGAAGATGAAATACGTCTTGTTATCGACAGCAATACCGCATACTTAAACGATGAGGTGCAGACTCTTGATACCGCTCCGACAATAATCAATGACCGAACAATGCTTCCGATAAGATTTATTGCGGAAAGCTTTGATTTTGATGTAGATTGGGACGGAGCAACGCAGACGGTTATAATTACAAAAGAAACGGAATCGGAGCCGGAACCGACAGCCGCGCCTACGGCTGAGCCTACAGCGATACCTACAACAAATTCGACAGCTGCGTCAACAACATCGCCGACAGTAACTCCGACACCCGATAGAACGGCAAATCAAGCCGCAATCGCCGTAACCTTCGGTGAAGGCGGAGAGCAGTATATCATGACGGTCGAAGACAATGTCACAACTCAATTTTTGCTTGAATATCTCGGTACGTCAAGTCTGAATCTGCCGGTTTACCACGATGAAGCATATGAGGGCTATGAATATTACGATATACCGAGTCATTATAAGATTCCGGACAAGCCGAAAGCAGTGACGTCGGTCAAAGCGGGCGAGGTATATTATGCGGATAATCAAATCATTCTGTACTATGAGGATATGGATGTTAAAGCCGAATATACCAAGATAGGAACGATAGAGGATACTGATGGTCTGGAAGAAGCGGTTATTTCAAATCCTGTGCTTGAGGGTTGGGGAAATAAAATCATTTCGCTCCGGGCGATAAAGGCGGATTAAAGAATATGAAAAAGATAATTACATTATTTCTGATAAGCTCATTTCTCTTTATGGGCAGCGCTTGTGCAAAGGCGGACGCTCCGAAAGAACCGGATTTTTCGGTTACAATGCAAATCAACAATCCGATCATGACGGTAAACGGAACGGAAAAGGAAATTGACGCGGGTATGGGTACTGCGCCGGTTATTGTTAATGACCGCACATTACTCCCCGTTCGTTCCTTGACAGAAAGCATGGGCGGAACGGTAAGTTGGAACGGCGAAAAGCAGGAGGTAACGCTTGAATACGGCGAAGATGAAATCCGTCTTGTTATCGACAGCGCTGACGCATACTTAAACGATGAAGCGCAGACTCTTGATACTCCGCCGACAATAATAAACGACCGAACCATGCTTCCTGTGAGATTTATTGCGGAAAGCTTTGGTTTTACGGTGGATTGGGACGGCGAACGGCAGATGATAACAATTACAAAAAAGGCGAATACCGAATTTGTAACCGTTACGGAAAACGAAACAGAGCTTGAAAAGGGTTTATCCGCTGTCCGATATGACGGAGATTATATGTTCGATACCTTTCTTGAAAAAGGCGGTGCAAAAACCGACGCGGAGCTTGTGGATTTTCTTCAAAACAATATTATAAAAAATGCGGGGAATTTAGGTTTGATTTCGGGCGCGTTCGGATGCTCGGCATTATCGGTCAAAAACAGCGCCGGAGAAGCGCAGTTCGGCAGAAATTTCGATTGGTACGGATGCGACGCGCTTATAGCACTGTCAAAGCCGCAAAAAGGCTACGCGTCAATCTCAACGGTAAACACAAACTTTATAAAAAATGCCTATCGCGGCTACGGAAGTCTGCCCGAAAAAATACGTTCGGTCGTTTCGCTGTACGCGCCTCTTGACGGCATGAACGAAAAGGGTCTTTGCGCGGCAGTGCTGTATATCGAGGACGGAGCGAAGATAAATCAAAGCACTGATAAGCCGGACATTACAACGACTACGGCGATACGTCTGCTGCTTAACAAAGCCGCCGATGTTGACGAAGCTATAGAGCTGCTCAATCAATATGATATGCACGATTCGCTCGGAATGATGGTACATTTTGCAATATCTGACGCAAACGGCAGATGTGTTGCGGTTGAGTATATAGATAATGAGATGATAGTGACCGAATCCCCCGTTGTGACAAATTTCTATCTTGCCGAAGGAGATAAGCAAGGAATCGGTTCGTCTCAATCACACACGCGTTTTAAAACTCTTACCGATACACTCAACGCAAAGCCTGTTATGGAAGCCGACGATGTCAAAAATGCGCTTGAAAGCGTCAGCAAACATCATTTTCACGACGGTGAGACCACCGAATGGAGCATAGTGTATAATCAGGCGCAGGGAACGGCGCAGTATTTTCATAGGGAAAATTACGATAAATCGTATATGTTTAATGTTAAATAAGCGTCCCCGAACCGGGCGGAGCAATTTGCGTATCGATCGCCCGGTTTCAGTCATAGTTTAAGGAGCAATGCCATGAATTATTTAAAATTATTATGCGATCTGCACAGCTTAAAGAAAAACACGTCAAAGTCATGGGAAGAAATACAAATTTTGCAGAGAAAAAAACTGCGGAAAATGTTGAAATACGCTTATAAACATTCTCCGTACTATTCAAAAAGGTTTGCCGAAAACGGTATAAATGACAAAAACATCTCGACTGTGCCGATCACCGGGTTTCCCACAACCGATAAGACTGATTTTATTAAGCATTTTGATGAGATCGTCACCGCAGCGGATCTGAAACAGGAACAGCTGCGGGAATTTGATGAAAATGCCGCGCTTAATAAACGTGCGTATAAAAATAAATACCATCTCGTTCATTCCTCCGGCAGTACCGGCAAGCCGTCGTATTTCGTTTATGACAATAAGGCGTGGGATTATATGCTTATCGGTATGCTGCGCGCCGCATTGTGGAATATGAGCATGAGTGAAATACTCAAATATTTCTTTAAAACGCCGCGGCTTCTTTACATTGCCGCGACCGACGGAAGATACGGCGGAGCAATGGCTATCGGGGACGGAATTGATAATGTCGGAGCGAAACAGCTGTTTCTGAATGTGAATACTCCTCTTGAAGAGTGGGTCGAGCAAATAAACCGGTTCAAACCGGATATGATCATCGGTTATCCGTCGGCGCTGAAAATCCTCGGCGAATTATGCGAGCGTAATGAAATACATATAAACGCTTTCAGGACTATATCATGCGGCGAGCCGCTTA
>JAFLUR010000233.1 GCA_022508725.1 Oscillospiraceae bacterium | reverse complement strand
ACCCTCGATATTCGTTTTCGTCATATATTCGTATGCGGTATTCTGCTTCTCCCACGGCGAATCCGAACCGTAAAGCACCTTATCGGGAGTATGCCTTTTGATTATCTCCTCAAACAAACCGCCGTCTATCTCGCGCACCGTAAGCGCGGTATCGATATATATGTTCGTTCCCGAAAGATACCGCAGAACATCGTCCCACATTCTGAAGCCTCCGAAATGCGCCGCGACCACATTTGAACCGTCAAAATAATCAAGCGCGCATCTCAGGCGCTCGGGCGAACAATGCACGGGCGGCGGGAAGCCGAGATCCCTGCCGGTATGCAGAACCACCGTAAGTCCGAGCTCGTATGCCTTATTTATTATGTGTATCGCCTCTTTTGAATTTATATACATCTCCTGGCTTTCCGGATGCATTTTTATTCCTTTTATCCCGTTTTGGGCTATCCGTTCAAGCTCAAAATCAATATCCCTTTCGCTCATTCCGGGATGAACGCTTCCGAATGAGATCAGCCGCGAATTGATTTTTTCGTCGGAATTGATTTTAAGCGCAAAATCATTGATGCTTCTTACCTGCGATAATTTTGTCGCGACGGGAAGAACCACTGAAATATCTATACCGTTTGCGTCCATAGACTCAATAAGCGTATCCCGCCTCGCGTCCGATACCGTGCGATAGCTCTCATCCGCCGAAACCCTTGCAATCTGCTCCTCCAGTACGGCAATCGCCCTGTCCGCAATTTTTTCCGGGAAGATATGCGTATGAAAATCAATGATCAAGCGAAATTCATTCCTTTCAGAAATTCATTTTTTTAAAAAACCGCAAATGCCGGCGGTATCTTTACTTCTACTTAAATTATACATTATTATTTATTGTTTGTAAACAACGAATTTGACAAAATTTCCGGAATTTCACGAAATATTCCGATCATGAGCTTGTGCGGCTCATCAAGAGGTCTGTTTCAGTATCCGTATGCTTTCGATACCGCCGGATGTCGATACATATTTTGTGTATATATTAAGATTTCTTCCAACCGATATTTCATCATTCTTTGCGTTGAAATATCCGTTCTGGCCCTCTTTGCCGTCCGACCGTATCGTAACATAGCAGGTATATCTTTCCGGCAGCGCCGTATCAACGACTTCACCCTCCGCCGTCACAGACTCCATATGCGCCTCTTCGACCTTTACATCAACAATTTCGCCGAGTACCGCCTCATATTTTTTATCCGTTATATATCCTTTTTTTATAAGCGCGTCAACGGTAAACTGTCTCACGTTTGAGACCTTTACCACATATTCGAATTTTGTCGGCGTTGTGACAAGCTTTCCCGCGCCGCTCGAAAACCTCATATAAGCACCGAATATGACCGCTGCGATCACCAATACAAACCCGATATCTATTATACTTACTTTTCCGAATATCTTTCCGTTCTTATCCATTGTTCCGCCCCCTTAATTTTCTTCGATCCTTACGATATATCCGTTAAGGGCATAGCCCTTTCCTCTGACGGGCATACTCATTCCCACCTTGACGGGAGTGGTTCCCGTTTCAATAAGCGTATCGGTAACGTCCGCGTCCGCCTCCAGCGTAATATACAGATCCGACTTTTCGGCAAGCTCTTTCATATAATATTCGCCCTTTTGAGCATTGTACGTCATCGTCTTTGATTGCTCGACGCGTATATCCTTTACCGTCGCGGTATCCTTTTCCTTATTGCTTATCGACACCACATCGCCTTTATTTACCGTTTCGGTCACATTATCCTCACATTCGGTAATAAGGACATCAAACAATATCGACGTATTTTGCGGACTCTCCTCAAATATTCCGAATTTAAACATTACCGCCGCACACGCCGCCGCTGTAACGGCAATGATCACAAAATCAATAACGGTAAACTTTTTCGTTTCATTATTTTTTTCCATAATTATTCTCCTTTCCGTATTTTAAGGACTCGTCTGTAAAGCTCCTCTGTTTTGTCGGTCATGGCTTTGGCGGTGAATTCCTCATAAAATATCTTTCCCGCTCTCAAGCTCATTTCCCCGTACAATTCCTCATCACACAAAAGCTTTTCCAGTGCCTCCGCCAGACGCACCGCATCCTGTTTCCTTACAACAAATCCATTCTCTCCGTCATGTATAACGCCGGGATTTCCTCCGAAATCCGAAACCACCGCCGGAATCCCCAGACTCATTCCCTCAAGCAGCGCAAGGCTTGTCGCCTCCGTCCCGTACGACGCGTTCACCTGTATATATGTTATGTTAAGCAGACTTCCCACATCGGGAATAAAGCCGGTAAAGATAACATCGTCCTCAAGTCCCATTGCCTTTACCTTTTCCTTCAGCGTGTCCTCGTAAGAACCCGTTCCCGCGATCACAAACTTTGCATTGATTCCCCTTTTAAGCAGAATATCCGCGGCGTCGATAAAATATTCATGTCCCTTTATATCCTCAAGTCTCGCTATTACAGACACTATCTTTTCGCCGTTCTTTATCCCGAACCGTTTATAAAGCTTGGGTATCTCCTTTTCCTCCGCCTCTTTCACAGGACTTACCCCGTTAAGTATTACCTCTATTTTCCGGGAACTGACCCCCGTTTTCACAAGATTGTCCTTTGCCGCCTCCGCAACCGCGATAATACCGTCGCTTGATGCGTTGTTCACCATTCCGTTGAGAATTTTCCCCATGCCCTTGGATATTTTGGGCGACGGCTCAAACACGCTGTGACGGGTGTATACGATCTTTGCGCCGATAAGCCTTGCGGCTATCCTCGCCGACATACTTGCGTGAGTATGAACCAAATCGGGCTTTATCGCCCTGAGTACCCTCACAAGTCTGCCTATCGCGGCAAAATCAAGCGATTTATCGGCAATCCCGTCAACCTCCGTGACATTTATGCCCAAATCCTTTACATGCGGCTTTAAAAGGCTCTGCTTCGGGAGTATCACCTCAACGTCAAACTCGTTTCTGTCGATCTCCCTCAAAAGGGTCAAAAGACATTTTCCCGCTCCGCCTATATTTGTATCACTTGACACCTCAACTATCTTTACCATTAAAATTACCTCCCGTCATAAATCCCTTATACGCCATACCCATGGCGATATACATGAAAAACACAGCCATAACTCTGTAATTATAGAATGTATAGTCGGTCATGCTTTGAAGCAGAAATCCCATCACGCCGCTTATAAACGCGAGCGCTGCGGCCGAACGGGGCTTATCTCTTTTTTGCTCGGAATAGGCTGTCATCATATTTTTTATATACGCGAGCATAACTATGACAAACACGATCAAAGCGGCAATTCCGGACTCGGTAATAAGCTGCAGATACAGATTATGCGAATGAGGCGCGATTATCGCATTATAGCTGTAAAACGGATAAACGCTGTTAAATGCCGCCTCTCCCATTCCTATGCCGCCTACCCAGAAATCACGCAGGAGAGCAAGCGTTCCCATCCATATAAACACCCTGTACGAAGTGGACGAATCATCCATATCTCCTATGCTCATAAGACGGTTGACAACAGTCTGCGGCACCGCAAGCGGGAGTATAAGCAGCAAAAGCGGGAGAAGTCCCCACAATCTGCCGTTATAAAATGTGACAAATATCACCGCCTCGAACATAAATCCGAGCCAGCAGCCTCTTGACTGAGTAAGGATAAGACAGACGAACAGACATATGAAAACCGACGCATACACCCATTTTGCAAACTCATTTTTTTTGTGCGCGCATACATACGCCGCCGCCATCGGAAGAACGAGCAGCAGATATTCTCCCAGAACGTTGGGATTTCCGAGCGTGGAATACACACGCATCGTGGCGTCCTCGAACATATTCTCGTCTATCCACG
>JAFLUR010000232.1 GCA_022508725.1 Oscillospiraceae bacterium | reverse complement strand
ATCGCATAAAATAGGGCTTTAAATTTTACAAAAAATGTTTAATCAGTGTTTCCTTTATTCTTATCTTCATATATCTTTGTATAGTAATCTGACGAATTATCCCAGATAGTTTTTATTTTCTCGTCAAATGAATTATCATATAACTTGTCAAGATAATGAACAAAACTATCAACTAAACTATGAACTACGACATTGTTATTTATTACAGAATATAGATTTTTTGCTTGTTGTTCTTTAAAACAAAGGTCATATTGCTGTAGACTCTTACTGCACTTTCCGATTAAATTGTTTATAAATTCAATATCGTAGGTTTCAATGGAGTCTTTCAAAAATAAATCCGAGGAGCTTTTGCTTCTGTATGATTTTGAAAATTCAAACTGTTCATTTTCATATTTATCAACTATGCTTGGATAAAGCAAATCATTATGTCGCATTATTTTATAAAGCACATAATTGGTTATAAAACCATGTGTGAGATGAAAATCTACCGAATCATATTCCGAATGCCATATAAAATCAAACAAATGTAATTGTCTTTGAAAATTATACTGAGTATATAATTTAGCAAAATTACACTTTGCGTTATTATTTGGAGTGCCATGTAAATCGGTAAGCGTACCTATACAATCTCCGATATATCCTCTCATAATGATACCACGGTTTCCGCTCTGAATAAATTGATAATTTATCATCGCATTTATACTTCTGAAACGTTCAGAAGAATTATTTTTTTCAAGACGTTTTTTGTCAACTATGCATGTGAATTTTACATAATTTTCATATAGTAAAACTAAATAATCAATATAATCTTGGGAGTCCGTATTCTGTTTATCTTTGATATTTTTAAAAATATCAAAAGAATATGTACCATCAGAACGTAACAGATTGTACTTTCTTGGATTTAACAGTTTAAAAAAAGACGTGTGTAAGGCGTCGCATATTCCGTCTAAAATAATGGCGTCTTCGAGCATATTACACCACAAATCCAAAAACATAGGATATTCGGAATATATAATATCTGAAGAATTATGAGTACATATCTCAAAAATAGGAGGATATATCATTGCATATAAATAAGAACGGATATGTTCTGCCAACGTAAATCCACCGGGACGAACTGTTTTGGAATTATCAATACATTTCATTACATGATCCTTATTTGAAGATATTCCTTTCATTTGGTGGTATGCTTCATGTTTGGACAAGATTTCTGTGCCGTTGGATAATACATTATAAGCATTGTTTATATGTGTTTTTGCAGAGTCAAGTATACTGTCTGTTTTACGAAAATTATCTATTGTTATTTCAGCGTTATGGTCTTCATCAATATCAATATAACGAAATAGTTTAGATATATTGGATTTGCTTATTATAATTGCACTTTCTTCTTTTTCGGTATTTTATTTCATTTGTCGTGTGGATACAATTTTAGAAACAGCTATATTCTTATTCTTATAGGTTTTCCCTATATCCTTCTTTGGTGTATAAAATAAATTAATAGGTTTGTGTATTTTATAATGTTTGCTCTTTGACATAATAATCACCTCCGGGTTTAATTATATCACAATATTTATATAATTTAAAGGATTTTTCGGCAAAAAAAATTTTATAAGATCACACTATAATTGAAAGTATATCATCCCCAAATATGTTATAATATTATCGCAACGTTGCGGTAGTATAAAAGAAATAAGGCAATATTTTATCGTTATGAAACAATTAGGGGGAATTTTATGAGCTGACAGAAGGATAATTACGGATTGTGAAAAAATCCAATCAAAACAAATAAAAATGGCAGATAACGATATTATAGTTGTGTCTGAAAAGGCATGGCACACAAATGGGCAGTGCATTTCGCTTTTGAAATGCAAATTAAAATTTTTCTTTGACAAAAAGGAGTGAGGAGTCTTGGAAAATACAGATAGTATTATCAATGATGTTGATGTTGATGTTGATGTTGGCGATGCGGTTGTCTCAGTAACAGTTAGTCCGACAGATAATCCGTATGAACGGATAGACTGCACGTTAAACCGGCTTTTCAAAAAATCCGGTTGTAACTACAACGCTTATATGCAGGACGGAAAATTAACTGTCATCAGTGACTCGGATATTCAAATTTATACCGTTTGCGTTTGTATTTCGGAAAAACGCAATATCGGTATTGAAAAATCCGAAAGTTTTATGATAATAAAATTATATTGCCATGACAGGATATATGAAACAATAACAATAGATTCCGATAAGCTGTATCAAAAATCAGTTTACGTTAAGCGCTTTGGCGCTCAGCCGTTTGTAAATTTCGGTGATAATGAGTGGGAACTGTTTTTCGGTATCATCCGGATTTCATTGTGTGATTTGGAGCAGAAAAATATTTATACATACTCCGGCTGGATAAGCGATGAACTTATTTACGGAAATTATCGTATAGGAAATAAAAGATTTACTTGCATAAACTCCACTGTATCAAAATATAAGCTTAGTTCTGTTACAGATAAAAGCCAAGCTTGTGAATTTGTTAAAAATATATGGGAGGAAATTGCGAATGATGATTTTATCGGATATTCGGTGATCTGTTATTACCTGTTGAGCTTGCTCAAGCCACGCTTTTGCGAATGCAATACAGCGCCATCATTTGCATTGGCGTTGATAGGCGTTACCGGAAGCCGCAAGACAACCGTTGCGTCAAATTTGGCAAACCCTATGTCAATGAGCAGTTGTTGCTTTGAGGACAGCGCCGCCGCTATTAGGAATAATTTAAAAAAAACAAAGGTTGGATGTTTGATAATCGATGATTTCAAAAACAACTCCAAACCATATAATGATAAATTTGAAGAACTGCTGCGGCTTACAGGTGATATAACATCAACAGGAAAACGTATGTATGACAAAGACGATAACGATTATATAACGGCTATGACTGTGATTACGGGAGAAAAAATACCAACCCTGCAATCGTCATCTTATCCGAGAGTATTATTTTTGGATATTGACGCCGATACAATCAGTTGTGACAGTCTTACGAACTTACAAGAAAATATCGATACGTATATTTCTTTTGTTGTACATTTTATTCAATATTTTATAGCTAACAAGAATATTGCCGCTATAATAAACAAAATGCGTGACATAAGAAATAAAGTTATGCAAAGTGCAGACTTTAACGGAATACACGGACGATACTGTGATATGTACGCATGGTTAATTACAGTTTGGGAAGAATTTGATGAATTTATGAAAAATAACAATGTATGCTTGACCTTTGATTACAAAAAGAGATTGCATACCGCTATTATCAATCAACATCTCAGATTTGAAAACGACCCTGTGAATATGTTCATTCATGCGTTTTTTGAATTGATGGATTCAAACGCTTTTATTAAAGTTACAGGAAATTATAATGATAATATTGACTTTGATATTTTGGAGCGCGATGATAAGTTTTTTATTGTAAGCGGCAAAGTTTACGGTAAGATATGCAATTTTTATAAAGCGTTGGGAATATCGTTTGATTTCGGTGAACGTGTGCTTAGAAAAAAATTATTTGAAACCGGTCTTTTGGAACGGACAAACAATAAAAAATTGACGTCCGAAAGAAAAGATAAAAACAATCGAAGTATATCGGGATATTGGATTTATAAAAATATTTTGGAAAATTACGGAGGGAAAAATCATGACTAAAGATCAACTTGATTCATTTAAAAATATGTTATACGGATTACAATACGATTCGGTGGCGGTATCAGCCTTGAAAGAAACTCTTACAGAGGAATATAGTGTGAAAAATACATTGGAATTAATATCTCTGCCTATGTTAAGAGATGAAGATATAATAAAAATTATATTATCATTATTGGATGA
>JAFLUR010000231.1 GCA_022508725.1 Oscillospiraceae bacterium | reverse complement strand
TCCGATTCATTTACGGCGCCCACGCCTCCGTGTATCGCTCTTACACGAACCTCATCGTTGGACAGCTTTTCAAGCGACTGCTTTACAGCCTCCACAGAACCCTGCACATCCGCCTTTATGATAACGTTAAGCTCTTTCATATTTCCCGCGTCGATCTGTGTGAACAAATTATCAAGCGATACCTTAACGGCTGAATTGAACATTGTTTCTTTCTGTTCGCGTCTGCGGTTTTCAGCCACCTCACGCGCAAGCTTTTCATCATCGACAACGTAGAATTTATCGCCGCCCGACGGTACCTCCGAAAGTCCGAGTATCTCCACGGGTGTTGACGGTCCGGCAAGCTTGACTCTTCTTCCCTTATCGTTTACCATTGCGCGCACACGTCCCACAGCCGTTCCCGCAATGACAATATCTCCCACTTTAAGAGTTCCGTTCTGCACAAGGACCGTTGCCACAGGTCCTTTTCCCTTATCGATCTCGGCTTCTATCACAGCGCCTCTTGCGGCTCTGTCCGGATTGGCTTTCAGCTCCTGCATATCGGCAACCAACAATACCATTTCGAGCAGACCGTCTATATTGATACGCTTTTTTGCCGATACCTCAACACATACGGTATCTCCGCCCCATTCTTCGGGAACAAGATCATGTTCGACAAGCATCTGCTTTACTCTTTCCGCATTTGCGCCTTCTTTATCTATCTTGTTTATGGCAACCACAATCGTTACATTCGCTGCCTTTGCGTGATTTATAGCCTCAATTGTCTGCGGCATGATACCGTCGTCGGCGGCAACAACAAGAATAGCCACATCGGTAACCTGAGCGCCTCTTGCACGCATTGTCGTAAATGCCTCATGACCCGGCGTATCAAGGAAAGTTATTTTTCTTTCATTCAGCATAACACTGTAAGCTCCGATATGCTGAGTTATACCTCCCGCCTCTGTTTCGATAACGCTTGTATCCCGTATCGCGTCGAGCAGCGATGTCTTACCGTGATCGACATGACCCATAACAACAACCACAGGCGGACGAGGCTTCATATCCTCGGGTTTATCCTCCTCTTCGGCAAAAAGTATATCCTCTTTGCTGAGAACCACTTCCTTTATGACCGTAACCGAAAATTCCTCCGCAATAAGCGACGCCGTGTCAAAATCTATCGAATTGTTTATATTCGCCATAACTCCCAGAGCCATAAGCTTCATAATAATTTCCGACGGACTTTTGTTTATTTTCTTCGCGAATTCTCCCACCGTTATCGTTTCTTCGATTTTTATTTCCTTGGGCGTCTCGTCTTTCCGTACCTGCTTTTCCTCATTATTTCCCTGAGCGGCTTTTTTCGCCGGATTATGGTCTTCCTTGATCTTCGCCTGCTTCTTCTTGTTTTTCTTTCTGTTTCCGTCAAGCTTGATATTTTCCGGAACCAGCTCCTCCACTCTTTCTCTGCCCTCTATCTTATCAAGCTCTACAACGCTTTGCCGTGTATCGACATATCTCACATTTTTAGAGCTCTCTTTTACGATAAAATTATCGTCCGCAACATCGAAATTATCCGGACCTTTTTTCTTAAAGTCTTTCTTTTTTACATCTTTTTTATTGTCATTTCTGCGCTCGTTGTTTGTTTTGTCTCCGTGCTTATGACGTTCCGTCTGCTTTGTCTGCGCTTTTCTTGCGCTTCTGTCGAATTTATCCAAATTCTTTCGTCCGGCGTCCTTTGTTTCATGATTGGTTTTATCCTTCTTTTTGACGCTTTCCGCATCTGCGGTATTTTTTTCCGCGGCGGCTTCCTTTGCGGCAGCTTCTTTGACACCGGCTTCCTTTACGGAGCTTTCCTTTGTTCCGGTACTCTTTGTTTCCCGGGTATTCGCTTCTTTTTTAACAGCTTCCGGCTTGACCGATTCTTTCTTAACCGATTCCGGTTTAATGCTCTCCAACGGAGTATCTCCTATATCATTAAGCTGCGTGTATATTTCAAGAACAAGATTTACCTGCTCTTCATTCAGCACGCTCATATAACTCTTAATATCTATACCGTGTTCTTTCAATCTGCTCAGAACATCCTTACTGTTTACATTCAATTCCTTAGCTAATTCATGCACTTTGGATTTTACCATAATTATATTTTCACCTCCGAAAAATTTCACGGAATACTGTTACTGTATACCTTTGGGTATTTACCCGAGCTTTTCTGTTATCCCCTTTACAAAATTATCATCATTGACCGATACCGCAGCGACCGAGTTCAATCCGCAAATTCCGCCGATCCCGCTTTTATCCGAATATTCAACATATTTGACATTGTAATATTCGCATGAGTTTTTTATACTTTTTTTAGTATTGTCCGATGCGTCACACGCAATGATCACCAATCCCGACCTTCCGCTTTTTATTGCGGAAGAACACATTGACTCACCGATCGAAGCGGCACCTGCCCGTTTTGCCAGACCGATCATCGACAGCACTCTGTCCTGTGCCAAAAAATCACCTCCAACTCAACCGCCGTGTATCTTTTTGCCGATTTGATCATATATATATGAAACCTGAGTTCTGAAAACACGTTCAAAGCCTTTCTTTTTAGCCGACAATTTCAGACAGTTATCATCGGGACATATATACGCGCCTCGTCCAAACAGTTTCTGTGAGCTGTCTATCTTTATTTGTCCGTCCGATATATCCCTCACAATTTTTATCAGCTCCCGCTTGGACTTCATTTTTCTGCAGCCCACGCACATCCTTTCGGGTATATGCTTCATATCCGCCTCCGTACCGTAAAATATCGATTTTTCCGATTCTTAATTATTTCCGGGCTCATCGGAAAAATCTTCTTCAAAAATCTCCTCATCCGTTAAATTTCCGGTATATTCTTCTTCGTCCTCTTTTATTGCGTCTGTACGAATATCTATCTTCCAACCCGTAAGTCTTGCGGCAAGTCTTACATTCTGACCCGATTTTCCTATTGCAAGAGAAAGCTGATATTCCGGCACTCTGACCTTAGCGCTTTTTTCCTCTTCATTTATTTCAACGTCGATCACCTTTGCGGGGCTCAAACTTGCCGTGATAAACTCAGCCGGATCCTCGCTCCATTTTACAATATCTATCTTTTCGTCCTTCAGTTCATCTCCTATCATCTGAACGCGCATACCTTTCGGTCCTATGCACGCTCCCTGAGGATCGACATCCGGTTCCTTTGAATAAACCGCGATCTTTGTCCTTGAGCCCGCCTCTCTGGCAATGCTCTTGATCTCAACGATCCCCTCCTGTATTTCGGGAACCTCCTGACGGAACAATTTTTTAACAAGACCCGGATGTGTTCTTGAAAGAAGAATTTGCGGACCCTTGGTTCCGTTTTTCACTTCACTGATATAACATCTTATTCTCTGTCCCATGAAATAAGTATTCGTTTCATTCTTAGGCTGTTCGTTTACGGGAAGAAAACCCACGATCTTTCCCTCCGACTCCCCTATGTCAACAAATATTTTTCCGTCATCATCTATCCTCTGTATTTTTCCCGTTACTATATCATTATTTTTTTCGGTATAATCACGGTAAATATTTCCGCGCTCCGCCTCTCTTATCTTCTGCGTAACCACCTGCTTTGCGTTCATGGCCGCAATACGTCCGAAATTTCTCGGTGTAACCTCAATATTAAGGAAATCACCTATCGTGCAGCCCGGGTCTATTTCCTTTGCGTCAAGCAGTGAGATCTGTGTCTGCTTATCTCCGTCCATTACAAATTCAACGACCTCTTTCTGCGCGAAAACGCGTATTTCTCCGGTTTCCTTATTTATATTCACAACAACATTCTGCGCGGAATCAACATTTTTCTTATAAGCCGCCACCATTGCCGCCTCAAGCGCCTCAAATATAACTTC
>JAFLUR010000230.1:2330-3878 GCA_022508725.1 Oscillospiraceae bacterium | reverse complement strand
CTATTGATTTTTCAAGCATATGCGTTCCCTCGACATAGCCGCCCGACGTTATTCCGCGAGCCGAACGCTGCGCGCGGTTCAGCTTCCGACCGCGTTCACGCGTTCTGCCGCCTCTGACAACCTCATGTCCCATCTCAATCAAATGACCGTGCGGAGCGGTCGTCTGAATGCGTACAACGCGCACCTTGCCGCCCTTATACAGCTTGACTTTTTTAAGCCGCCATGAATTCCGCAGCTTTTTTGTCCGGACGGGAGTTAAAGCCTTTGTGCGCTTGTTCACCGCCTGTCCCTGCGCCATAAGCAATGCGTCGGCTTCGTTGGGATAGCGTTTTTCACAGCGTTTGAACGCCTTTTCTAACTCATCAAATCCGAATACATCAACCGTTTTTGCCATTTGAATCAACCTCGCTTGCAATGATCTGCAGCTGCTCATTGCGCTCGTCAATATTCAGCACGGATTCAATATTCAGCGTCCGACCACGGAATGAAATCCGCATATCTGTCGTAATATCCGGAAAATACCGCGTCAGAATATTATAGGTGGTTTCCGCGCGGATTTTCTGCGCCTCATCATACTCGCGTCCGGTCCTCGGAGCGACAAACGCCCATACCGTCATATGTTCGGTGTATTCCGGGACATTCTCCGACATTGAATTCACGGTTACGCCTGTCGGTTTCAGGAATGTTATCCTGTGCCGCAGCTTTGAGAAATCCATTTAAAACGCCGCCTTTCTGTAGGGCAGGAGCAGAGTATAAAACACATCCGGAATCCCGTCCTTGACGCCGTCCCGATGCTCGAAAAAGTATCCGATACAAATCAGCATAGCCTGCTTATAGCTTTCCGGCAGCGGCTCCGGCAAATCAAGACGGGTAAAATTCTCGCACATCTCCTGCGCAAGAAGCATAAGTATTTTGATGTATTCATCCTCCGCGTCGACGTCAAGCCGCAGATATTCCTTAACTTCCTCAAGCGTCATCGGCAGAATCACCGGCTTTCGATTTTGTATCTTTCTTTGACGCGGCTTTTATTTCTTCGGCATATCCGGCTTTCACTAAATCCTTACCGAGAGCGGCGTCAACATCCGCCGTTTCGCCCGCAATAAAGCTGAAATTCAAGCCGGAGCATGATTTTAAAATTTTAATCTTCATAGCATACCACACCTTTCATCACGACGCCGCCATAGCAAGCGTCTTGACCGCCTCCGGCAGTATCAGCTTGCCGTCCACTCTCTGGAACACGCGAAAACCCACCTGACCGTTCGCCGCATACAGCTCGTTCAGCCTCTGCAATGTGCGTCCCTGTCTGTCCGAAATCCAGTAGAACGATAAATCGCCGAACAGCATGATTTTGCTGCCGCTGCCTATCTCCGGCATATATGCAGACGTGTAAATCGGACGATTCAGAATTGTATCCGGCTGACCCTCTCTGAGTCCCGGCTGCCACAAATACTGACCCGACGCGTCTTTCAGCTTACGGATCGCCTTGATTGTGGAATCGTTTACGATAAACTTCGCATTCTTGCGGTACGGCGTTTTTAAGCTGTGGTA
>JAFLUR010000230.1:0-2230 GCA_022508725.1 Oscillospiraceae bacterium | reverse complement strand
GCGGAATCGTTCATAAGCTCTTCCGACACCTTGATTATGGACGTGAGCTTATGCGCTCCGAGCGTAACAAGGTCAAACGCGTCGTCGCTTTCGTTGTATTTGCCGCCCTCGTCGATCCACGACGCCGAGCCGTGGGACGCCACTACGGGTATTTTCTTATCGCCGTTGGAGCTTGTGACAATCGTGGCAAGTCCGCGAATGAAGTTCTCTTCGGCGAGCTTGTCAACAAGCGTATTTTCAAACTCGTCAGGCACCAAAAATCCGCCCTCGGAGTCAGCTCCGATCTGCAGCGTGTTCTGAGCGGAAAACGCGTTCTTATTCCGCGCCGCTTCCCAGAACGCTTTTCTGTACTCGTCGCTTGCTCTGCCTTCTTTCACCGCGCCGCCTTCATTCGGACTACCGAGTATCGGTGTGTTTATCGGCGCATTAAGCTGCTTTTCCATTTCAGCCTGACGCTCCATAATGCTTATCTCTTTGCCGAGCGCTACAATGTCGGCTTCCATTTTCTCGTACTTTGCCACATCATCCGCCGACAAAACGCCGTCGTCACGCTTCGCGCCGTCAAGGAACTGTTTTGTCTTCTCCCATAAATCCGCCCTTTTCTGTCTTAAATCCGTAATTTTGCTCATAAAAAACCCTCCCGTTATTTTAATAAATTTAATCTTGTTTCAAACTGCTCCGCCGCAAAACCGGTATCCTCCGGCTTTGCGATCGGTTTCAGTTTTTTTCTCATAGCCGCGATGGTGTTTGTCACCATAACGGTTTTATCAAAGACCATATTTTCAACTGTATTTTCATCATCTATGCTATTGCTCTCTGTATACATGATCCGATCACAAAAACCCAAGTCGCGCGCCGCATTCGCATTCATCCATGTTTCCGCGTCCATCATGTGTGAAATCTTGCTTCGGGATAATCCTGTTTTCAGCTGATACGCGTTTATTATCGACTCCTTGACCTCGTTCAGAAAATCAATGCCCTGTTCAAGCTCCGCCGCTTCGCCGTATAACAGCATTGACGGATTGTGCAGCATAAGCATCGCCGTAGGCGACATTTCCACCATATCTCCGGACATAGCGACAACCGAAGCGGCGGACGCGGCAACTCCGTCAATTTTGACCGTAACCCTGCCTTTATGCTCCTTCAGCGCCGTGTATATCTCGCTTGCCGCAAAGCAATCGCCGCCTACGGAATTTATAAATACCGTCAAATCGCCCTTACACTGCTCCAGCTCGTCACGGAACATCTTAGGCGTTACCTCGTCTCCGTACCATGATTCCGACGCAATAACACCGTTTAAAAACAGCACGTTTTCCGTGCTTTCATCTCCGGCTTCGGTTTTGTTTGTAACCGTACTGAACTTCCAAAATTTATCCATTATCATCACTTCCTTCTTTCTGCAGGAAATTTCCCGCGTCCTTAATGTCAATCATATTTCCGTTGCACAAATATCTGTCCCCGCCTTCCTCTGCCGGGATCCTGTTCAAGTCCTCAAGCTCCCGTATATCATTCGCGCTGTACCATCCGTTCTGTCTGCCGACGGCATAGCCGTTCATACGGCTTTGGAAATCGCCTCGCAGCAGACCGTCAACATTGAATTTTGCAAAGTATTTTTGCTGTTCATCCTCCGTCAGAAGCTGCTGAAAAATACTCTGCTCTACCCGGACAAGCCACGGTCGGATCGTGTTCGTTACAAAATCAAGACTTTGCTGTTCGATATTGTTAAAGCTCGACTTTTCCAAATCCGCTATCATGTGCGGCGGCACACGGAAGATACGGCAGATTTCATTTACTTGGAACTTCCTCGTCTCAAGGAACTGCGCCTCGTGCGGATTTATGGAAATCGGATTGAAGCGCATCCCCTCTTCGAGAACTGCGACCTTATGAGCGTTACCGCTTCCGCCGTAAGCAGCGTGCCATGCGTCGCGCACCTTTTCCGGCTCTTTCAGCACGCCCGGATGCTCGAGTACGCCGCTCGGAGTTCCGGAATTTGAAAAGAAACTCGATCCGTATTCCTCCGCCGCTATTGATAAGCCTATCGCGTTTTTTGCCATCGCAATAGGGGAGTGACCGATAAGCCCGTCAAAGCCGAGTCCGACAATATGAAAAATTTCATCACGGTTAAAAACAACAACGCCCTGCTTATCGGAAGTGTATGTGTAATACAGCTTTCCGTCTGCTCCCCGATCTACCTTCATCTTTTCCGGCATTAACGGATACAGCGCTATTA
>JAFLUR010000023.1 GCA_022508725.1 Oscillospiraceae bacterium | reverse complement strand
TGCCGGAAAAGACGCCAAAAAGATGATGATTGGAAGATACTAAACAGGCTCTTATAAGCCGCCGCATTTTTATTATCCTTTTTCAAAAAAAATTTATACTTTTTTTAAAAAAGTGTTTGAAGTTAAAATTTAACGGGTATATATACTATAGGTGAAAAATCCTTATAAAAATAAAGGGAGTTGATCTTATGAAATTCGAGATTATCGGCAGAAAAACCGAAGTATCCGATAAAGCAAAGGATTATGTTACAAAAAAGCTTTCGAAGCTTGACAAATTCTTTAAGGAAGAGCCCAATGCAAGAATTGTGATCGGAAAAATCAAGGAAAAGGATTATATAGAAACCACGATTTATGCTGTGGGCATGATTTATCGCGCGGAAGTAAAGGATGAAATTTTTGCCGCTATCGATAAGACGGTTGATATTATCGAGCGTCAGATAAGAAAGAATAAGACCAGGCTTGAAAAGAAAATCAAACATGGTTCGGTGCTTGATAATATCCTTATAAGCGGTGAGAATGAGGTTATCGAGGAGGAAAAGGAATTTAAAATCGTAAAGACCAAGACTTTCCGGGTTAAGCCGATGAATGTTGAAGAGGCTGTGCTGCAGATGAATTTGCTTAATCATAATTTTTATGTATTTAAAAACGCCGATACAAATAATATGAATGTTGTGTACAAGCGTACAGACGGAAATTATGCGGTAATCGAATCGGTTGAATAGTTGAATTATCCCCCTGTTTACGATGATATACGGAAGCAGGGGTTTTATCTGTTGTATTCTGTAAATTTTATTGTAAAAAATCGTGTATTTGTATTGTGCTTTTAAGAATTATTTGGTATAATATCAATGGGTACCTGAATAAATTATACGGAAATTCCGTGCTTGAAGCTTCGAAAGCGGGATTGTATGGTTTATTTTGGAATTCCGGCACGCTTGCCGTTTGCGGTAAACAGTAAAGGAAATACTGAATAAATCAATATCAAAAAATAATTTAGCTGTCCGCGGCGAAAAACCGGTGCGAACGCGTGCGCGCTTGCGCTAAAGAATAAGCATATATTTTTTCGTAAATTATTTTTTGATTACCTTTAAATCAGTGTTTTCTAAATAAATTTTTAAAAGAAGGTGAACAGCAATGGCACGGTTTCCGAGGGCATGGGAGATTTTTTTGCAGCAAAAGGATTATTTCCCCGTGATCGTAAAATCCATTGAACGCATACATGATTCCACATGGTCTATGGAAATGAATATGCATGATCATTATGAGCTTGTGTATATGAAAAAGGGAGTTTCCGTTTTCAGTGTGGGACGTGACAAGAAAACTCTCGAACCGAATGATATGATCATTATAAAACCGCGACAAAGACATAAATTCTCGGTAAAATCGGATAAAAACTGTGAATTTATCGTTCTGAGCTTTTTTTTCAGGGATAATAACGGAAAGAATATGCAGAATACATCACCGGATGATTTTATAGATGTAACCGACGCGGAACAAAACAATTTTATATATCTTCGTCTTACAAGAAAAAACGAAATAGTAAATGTGCTTGAAAGTATACTCCATGAGCGTGACCGGGAGCTTGAATGGCGTGATATAATGAGCAGGCTGCTTATTATGGAGCTGTTTGTTTTCGTGTCGAGATATTTGAAGCATGAACGTGAGGAAAGCATAAAAAAACGCTCGCTGAAAATGAAAGAGCTTTTGGAAATGGCAAAGGAGTATATGGACAATAATTATAAAAGGGAAATTGCTCTTGCGGATGTCGCAAAGTATGTTTATTTGAGCGAAAGCTATTTTGCTCATGCGTTTAAGGAAGAGTTCGGGATAAGTCCGAAACGTTATCTTCTCAATATACGCGTGGAGGCAAGCAAGCATCTTCTTGCCGATACGGATATGAAAATAAGCGATATTGCATTGTCGGTGGGCTTTTCAAGCCAGCAGCGATACAATGACATATTCAGAAAATTTGAAAACATAACTCCGCTCAAATACAGAAAAACAGAGAAACAGAACAAGGTCAACAAGGAATTGTAATATAATGGTTACCAAAAAGATAAAGATAGATTCCCAAAAGGCAACACCTGAGCTTTTAAATGATGCGGCGGAAATAATAAGGAGCGGAGGACTTGTTGCGTTTCCGACCGAAACCGTATACGGATTGGGTGCCGACGCATTTAATGAAGAGGCGGTAAAGAAGATTTACAAAGCAAAAGGAAGACCGTCGGATAATCCTATGATAGTTCATATTGCTGACAAAGGGGACATTTTAAATGTATGCAGTGAGGTACCCCCGGCGGCACGGCTGCTTATGGAGAAATTTTCGCCGGGACCCATAACATATATATTAAAAAAGAATAAGTCGGTAAACGATACCGTGACGGCAGGCTTGGATACGGTAGCGGTGCGGATACCGTCCGATAATACGGCGAGAGCGCTTATAAAGGCGGCGGGAGTGCCGATAGCCGCCCCGAGCGCCAATTTGTCCGGAAAACCGAGTCCCACAAGGGCGGCTCATGTTTCGGAGGATATGGACGGCAGGATCGAATGTATAATAGACGGCGGAGACTGCGATATAGGAGTGGAATCGACCGTTATAGATATGACGGGAGAGTTTCCTGTTATATTAAGGCCCGGAGGAATTACGATAGAGATGATAAAAGAGTATATTCCGTCGGCGGTCGAAAATACCCGTCTTACCGGAGATATACCCAAAAGCCCGGGAATGAAGTATCGTCACTATGCGCCGAATGCCAGTGTGACAGTCGTGGAGGGGGACAAAAGGGACGCGGTTTTGAAGAAAATATGCAGCCTGTGCGAAGAGAACGGCGGCAAAAGAATAGGTGTTATTCTGAGAGATAAAACGGAATTTCCCATATGCGCCGATTTTATTTTGTACGCCGGCAGGACAGGCAGCGAATATGCATCAAAGCTGTTTGCACTTTTAAGAGAATGTGATGATAAAAATGCCGAGCTTGTGATCGCCGAAACGGACCGTTCGGAGGGGATAAATACGGCGGTGCGCAACAGAATATATAAATCCGCGGCGGATAACGTCATACAAGTATTTTGAAGGGGTTATATTTAAGGAGATGGATTTTTATGAAAATATTGTTTATCTGTACAGGTAATACCTGCAGGAGCCCCATGGCTGAGGGTATAATGCGTGAACTCGCAAAGCGCAGAGGTATGGATATAGAGGTGGAATCGGCAGGAGTCCTGTCAACTCCCGGCACGCCGGCAACGAATTTTGCAAAGCTGGTGCTGGAGGATATGGGAATGGATATAAAGGATAAAACAGCACAGCTTGTGACGACTGAAATGATAGAGTCAAGTGACTTGATCCTTGTAATGACCGAAAAGCATAAACAGTTTTTTAATCAATTCCATGATTTGAATATATATACCGTAGGGGAGTATATAGGAACGAACGAGGTTATAAGGGACCCTTACGGCGGAGACATGGAGGTATACCGCGATACGGCATATCAGCTGTACAGCTCGCTGGAGAAAGTGCTTGATATTATATCCGGCGAGGATAAGGATATGATACATGATGTTAATATCTTCTGAGATCATAAAAATGCGGGTGAAAAATAACTTATGATAGAGATAAGGCATATGAAGAAAGAGGATGCGCCGGAGCTGTACAAGCTTGATAAAAAATGCTTTGCGATTCCGTGGTCGGAAAAGTCTTTTAAAGAAGAATTTGAAAATGAGCTGGCATACTATTTTGTAATGACCGATGACGATTGCATAATAGGGTATGTCGGGATATGGAATATAGTGGGTGAGGGACATATAACCAATATTGCGGTCCATCCGAGATACCGCGGGCGGGGTTTGAGCAAACGTCTCATGAATGCACTTTTTTCTTTTTCGCAGGAAAACAACCTCAGCTGTCTTACTCTTGAAGTGCGTGAAAGCAACCGTACGGCGCGAAATCTTTATCTGGAGTATGGGTTTAAGGAAAGAGGACGAAGAAAACGTTATTATTCGGACACAAACGAGGACGCCGTAATTATGACGGCAGAGCTTTTTGACAGTCCGGAGGACTACTATAAAAGGGTTTTGCGGAAAGGAGAATAAGTTGTATATATTAGGTATAGAAAGCTCATGTGACGAAACAGCCGCCGCTGTTTTGGAGGATGGGAGAAAGGTTTTATCAAATGTTATAAACACTCAGATAGATCTGCATAAGAAATACGGCGGCGTTGTGCCGGAGATAGCGTCGCGCAAGCATATCGAAAGTATTGACGCGGTGATAGACGAAGCGCTTGAGAGGGCGGGAAAAAGGCTCGGAGATATGGATGCGATCGCGGTAACATACGGTCCCGGTCTTGTGGGCGCTTTGCTTGTCGGGGTATCGGCGGCAAAGGCGCTTGCATATGCGGCGGAAAAGCCGCTCGTGCCGGTACATCATATAAAGGGGCATATTATGGCGAATTTTCTTTCGCATCCGGGTCTTGAACCGCCGTTTGTATGCCTTGTCGCATCGGGAGGACACAGCCATATCGTAGAGGTAAAGGATTATACCGAATTTGAAATAATCGCGAGAACACGCGACGACGCCGCGGGAGAGGCTTTTGACAAGATAGCGAGAGTTTTGGGATTGGGTTATCCCGGCGGACCGCTTATAGATGCGCTGGCTAAAGAGGGCGATGCGGAAGCGGTAAGCTTTCCGAGGGTGCGCTTTGATAAAAACTGCCTTGATTTCAGCTTCAGCGGTGTAAAAACGGCGGTCATAAATTATCTTCACAAGGCTGAACAAAGAGGCGAGAGCATAAATAAAGCGGATATTGCGGCAAGCTTTCAAGCGGCGGTGATCGATGTTTTATGCGGGCATACGATCGAGGCGGCGCTTAAATCGAACATAAACACAATAGCCGTTGCTGGGGGAGTGGCTTCAAATTCGGAATTAAGAAAGAGAATAAGAGAGTCCGGTGAAGAAAGGAATATCAGAGTGTTTTATCCGGAGCCGGTTTTTTGCACCGACAATGCGGCGATGATTGCCTGCGCCGGATATTACGGATATTTAAAGGGAGATTTTGCCGATCTGACGTTGAATGCCGCGGCAAATCTTCCGTTGTAACGAAACCTCATCCGACCGAATATCGATTATTGAACAAGTTGTTAAGGAGATTGTTATGAAAGAATTTATGAATGATGAATTTATGCTCAATTCGGAAACTGCGTCAAAGCTGTATCATAATTTTGCCGAGAATATGCCTGTATTTGATTATCATTGCCATCTTGTGCCCAAGATGATGTATGAGGATAAGGAATTTTCCGATATAGGAGAAATTTTTCTCGGAGGAGATCATTATAAGTGGCGTTATATGCGTTCTATGGGAATTGACGAGGAGTATATCACGGGAGAGAGAACATATTTCGAGAAATTCAAAGCATTCTGCGCGGCGCTTCAATATGCCGTCGGAAATCCGCTTTATCACTGGACGCATCTTGAACTCAGGCGTTATTTCGGCATAAAAACCATAGTGCGAGCCGATACCGCGGAGGAGATTTGGGAAAGAGCAAACGAGGTCATACGGGAGCGGAAGATGAGTCCGTCGGTTCTTATAAATTCCTCGAATGTCGCTGTTATATGCACGACAGACGATCCGGCGGATAATTTGGAATATCACAAAAAAATCGCAGAAAAGGGTCATATAAACGCAAAGGTATATCCTACATTCCGTCCCGATGCGATAATAAACATAAACAAGCCGTCATACGGAAAATATATACAAAGGCTTTCCGAAACCTGCGGAAAAAACATAACCTCATACAATGAGCTGACAGAGGCGGCGTATTCAAGGATAGATTTTTTTCATGAAAACGGCTGCCGCATAAGCGATCATGCTTTTGAAGGGGTGCCGTCGCGGCATGCTTACGATCCCGAAAAGACATTTTTAAAGGCGATGCGCGGACAGGCGATTTCGGAGGATGAGGCTGAGGCATATAAATTCAATTCGATGATTCTGCTTGCAAAGAAATACAAGGAGCTTGGCTGGGCAATGCAGCTGCATATAGGCGCGCTCAGAGACAACAATACATTGATGTATAAAAAACTCGGTCCGGATACGGGATTTGATTCGATAAGCGATCACGCGATCGCAAAACCCTTATCGGAAATGCTTGACGGTATGAATAAAAGCGGCGATCTTCCGAAAACGATATTGTATACGCTAAACCCCAAGGATAATTATGTGCTGGGAACAATGCTCGGCAATTTTCAGGATTCTTCCGTTGCCGGAAAGATACAGTTCGGTTCGGCATGGTGGTTTAACGATCAGCGCGACGGTATGACGGAACAGATAAAAGCGCTTGCAAATCTCGGCGCGCTGAACGGATTTGTCGGAATGTTGACCGATTCGCGCAGCTTTCTGTCATATACAAGACATGAATATTTCAGAAGAATACTCTGCGATATTTTGGGCGGATGGATTGAAAAGGGAGAATTCCCGTGCGATATCGATACGGCGGAAAGAATAGTCAAAAATATATGCTTTGATAACGCAAAGGAATATTTCGGCATTAAAATCTGATATTTTGAAAGGACATTGAAAGGGCATTGTGATGGAGCGTTTGAGGAGAAAATCAAAAAGCGAATTGAAAGAAAGAGTTCTGCAATTCGGCGAGGGTAATTTTTTAAGAGGATTTGCGGATTGGATGATAGACAGGCTTAACAATGAATGTGATTGGGGCGGTGGAGTTGTCGTTGTTCAGCCGCTTCCGGTAGGAAGAATTGACAATCTCAACGAACAGGACGGGTTATACGGTCTTTGTCTGAGAGGACGTGTAAACGGCAGACCGGAGGAGGATATAAGCATAATAAAATCAATTGTACGCGGTATCAACCCGTATAAGGATTTTGACAAATATATGGAGTGCGCGAAAAATCCGGATCTGCGGTTTATTATATCCAACACCACGGAGGCGGGGATAGAATATAAAGAAAATCAAAGCGAGAATGATTTTGCGGGCATAACCTTTCCGGCAAGATTGGCGATATTTTTAAAGGCAAGATTTGAAAGCGGACTCGGGGGATTTATTTTTCTGCCGTGCGAGCTTATAGATTCAAACGGTGACGCATTAAAGGAATGTATATTGAAATATGCCCGCGATTGGCATTACGGAAGCGGTTTTTGCGAATGGCTGGAAAAGGAGAATTATTTCGCAAACACGCTTGTCGATCGCATTGTGACGGGATATCCGTCCGATGAAGCCGGGGAGATACAAAAAAGGCTCGGATACACGGATACGATGCTCGATACCGCCGAAATATATCATCTTTGGGTAATTCAGGGAAATAAAGAGATCGCCGCAGAGATTCCGTTTCACAAAACAGGTCTTAACGTATTATGGAAAGAGGATATAAAGCCTTATAAAAAGCGAAAGGTGCGTATACTTAACGGTGCGCATACCATGACGGTTCCGGCGGCTCTTTCGGCGGGATTTGAAACGGTCGGAGAGGTCATGCATGATGATACGATGCTTGATTTTATCAAAAAGGGAGTTTTTGACGAGATAATCCCGACTCTTGATCTTCCGGAGAATGAGCTCATTGAGTTTGCGGACGATGTGCTGCAAAGATTTGACAATCCGTTCATAAAACATTATCTTACAAGCATAGCGTTAAACTCGGTTTCGAAATTCAGAGTAAGAGTTTTGCCGAGTATTACCGAGTATATCCGGATATATGACAAAGAACCGAAAATACTTGTTTTTTCGCTTTCGGCAATGATCGATTTTTATAAGACGTCGCCGCAGGTAAATGATGATGAGAGCGTTGCGGAATTTATGAAAAATGCGTCGGTTTCGGATATTCTTAAAAAGGAAGAATATTGGGGAACCGATCTGAGCTTTTTGAAAAATTCGGTTGAGAGATATATCGATATGATAAAGGAAAAGGGAATAAAAAAGGCTATAGAGATTACGATAGGCTGACGATCGAGCCGATTATTTACTCTTTTGCTTTTATTTAAGAAAACGCCGGTTTATTCGGCGTTTTTTTAATAAAAAATGACCGGTGCGGGAATACTTGTATTGGTGATTGAAATGAGTATATTTATGATAAGGACACTTATACTTTATCTTATTGTTGTATTTTCGATGCGGCTTATGGGAAAACGTCAGATAGGAGAGCTTCAGCCGTCCGAGCTGGTTGTGGCAATTATGATATCGGATCTTGCCGCCGTGCCGATGCAGGCGATAGACATACCTCTTTTATCGGGGGTGATACCCGTTCTTACGCTTATAGTGGCTGAGATATTTATGTCGTTTCTGTCCATGAAAAGCAGTCTTGCCCGCAAGATATTGACCGGGGAACCGAGCATTATCATATACAAAGGTCATATAAACGAGCATGAAATGCGCAAGCTGAGGTTTGATATAAACGATCTTCTCGAAGAATTGAGAATGAATAATTATCCCGATATTTCCGAAATCGCGTATGCGGTACTTGAAACCAACGGCGAAATAAGTATAATTCCCAAAAATGATGCCAAAAATATAACCGTGGGAGATCTTAAAAACGGTATCGGACCGGAAAATTTTCCTTGTATGCTCATATCGGACGGAATTTTGAACCGAGAGGAGCTTGACCGCAGCGGAAAAACCGAAAAATGGCTTATGCGGGAGCTTAGAAAATTTAGAGTATATGATATTAAAGACGTGTTCATATGCTCCTTTTCCGATAATAAGCTGTTTGTTCAGAAAAAAGGTGAAAATGATGTGAAAAAGTGAGGTTTATTATGAAAAGCTTTATAATATCGATGATTTTGTTCGCCTGTCTTATCGGCTTCAGTATATTTCATTCATGTGCGCTTGACAAAATAACCGGCAATATAATTATTAAAAACAATATAATAGCTGAAAATATAAATGACGGGGATTATCCGGCGGCAGGCGCAAAATCGGAGGAGCTGAAAAAATATATAGATTCGCGCCGCACGGTACTTTCGGCGACTCTGGATCACGGAGTGCTTAACAAAATTGATGAATATATCGCCTTGACCGACGGTTATATAACTCAAAAGGATAAGATCGATGCGTTTGTATCATGCAAGTCTCTTTCGGCATTTCTTGAAAATCTGCCCAAGAATTATAAGCTTAAAATAGACAACATACTGTAGATAAACAGCGGCATATAACAAAAGCTCTTGAAATCAAAAACATTCCGATTTCAAGAGCTTTCTTAAATATATCGGTAATTTTATTTTTCAAAGCAATTATTTATCGAATTTGGCGATATAATCTTTTATCTTATTTACCGGGTCAAGCAGCGCGCTTATTGTATCATCATGATTTAACGTATTTATAAGAAGAGATATATATTTTGACATATCGACCTCATAATACCATTCTCTGCTTGCAAGCTCGGGATTTCTGTAAACAAGGTTTGTCGTAAACACCTTTGTTATGATGCCGTCGGCAAATGCCTTGTCAAAGCAGTCGAGACCCGACGTGAAAAGACCGAATGTGGCAAACGAGAATATGCGGTTTGCGCCTTGAGCTTTAAGCTTGCTTGCAACATCTATCATGGATTCGCCGCTGGATATCATATCATCAACGATAATAACATCCTTTCCGCTTACGTCACGACCGAGATAAACATGTTCCTCGATCGGATTTTTACCGTCAACTATGATCGAATAATTACGGCGTTTATAGAACATACCCAAATCAAGACCGAGAACCGAAGAGTAATACATACTTCTTGACATACCTCCCTCATCGGGGGATATAACAATGGTTTTTTCCTTTTTAAGCTCCACGTCCGGAACAGCCTGTTTTATCGCTTTGATCATCTGATATGTGGCTTTGATATCATCAAAACCGCTCAAGGGGATAGCGTTTTGCACTCTCGGATCATGCGCGTCGAATGTGATGATATTGCTTACGCCCATATTTACAAGCTCGGAAAGAGCCATCGCGCAGTCGAGAGATTCACGCCCCGCGCGCCTGTGCTGTCTGCCCTCATAGAGCATAGGCATGATGACGGTAATGCGTCTTGCTTTTCCGCCGCAGGCGACTATGATACGCTTCAGATCCTGAAAATGATCATCGGGACTCATATGAGTGTCATGACCGTACATTTTATAGGTAACTCCGTAGTTGAATACATCGCATATAATATACACATCATGTCCGCGTACCGTTTTTCCTATAGAACCTTTTCCCTCACCGGTAGCAAATCTGGGACAGTTTACGGTAATTTGATATGTATCATCATTTTCAAAGCTGCGGAAATTTTTCAGATACATGTCGATTTTTTCGGTGATATCTTCACAGCCGCGCATTCCGATAATACTCAGCTTACCGAAAATGGGATTTTCCTCTTTGTTCATGTCGTTCATCATTAATACCTCCGGAAAAATAATTCACAATAATAATAACATAAAAATATATATTTTTCAAGTATAAAAAACAGTTAATTATAAATTTTGACAAAAAATATTTTTATCAAGCCGACCGGGTAAAGCGGAGCAGCG
Organism: Oscillospiraceae bacterium; assembly: GCA_022508725.1. Taxonomy (GTDB): domain Bacteria; phylum Bacillota; class Clostridia; order UBA1381; family UBA1381; genus JAFLUR01. The sequence goes on along the minus strand of JAFLUR010000023.1, from coordinate 3,379 downwards.
GCGAATTGCGCGGCATATTTCAAGACGGACAAAGCACCCTTGCCGCGGTGATGTTTTTTGCGCATCGCGGCAAGGGTCTTTTTCGCAAAATATACGGGTAAGGCGGGTGTTTCGGAGGTTTCCCGTCTGTTTTTATTTGTTTTTCTTGTCGTTCCATACTCTGTTTTCAATATCCTTGTAATTGTAGGAGGATCCCTGATACACGTCATATCGGTTCCGATTCTGCTTTTCCTGACGAAAACGCTCGCTGCTTTCTTTTGCCGCATTAATATCGGTTATTCCGTCGTTATGCCAACGTTCGATAATTTTGTCCATATATTGAACGGAAAATTTATTCGTATTCATAATTGTTATCTCATATGCATATTTGATAAGCTCCGTGTCGGTATTGTAATTGTTTATCCAATTCATTATAATATCCTCTTCCGGTTCGGTAAAGCCTCTTTCGTAAAGGCGGAAAATCTTTTTAAGCTCATTCATTAAATCTTTTTTTGCGCTTTCCCCTGCCAGAAAGTCAAGAGCCTTTTCAATGGTATCTATCCCTTTTTCGCTCCATGAAACAGCGATTTTTTCGATATAGTTCATATTGGTTTTTTTGTTTGATACGCAATATTCTATAAGAAGGATGATCACTTGAGGCGGAAGTCCGATTTGTTCGTATATCGAATAAAGTGTTTGTATTTCATTTGTACTCAGAGGCTTTCCGAGAAATTCCTGGGCCTTTTCAAGCATATCCGCCAAAAGCCGGTCGATCCTGATATCGTTTGAAATATCCGCATTGTTATAATTTTTTCCGGCTGCATATTTATTGTTTGTATGTTCGGCTCCGGAAGAAGGAGATGTGATTTTTTCGGCTTTATTTCCGGTTTTACCGCCGACCTCCGGAATTTTGTTGCTTTTGCCCGGAAAAAGATTTTTATTTTGCGAAATTTCGTTAAAAATGACGGTTTCGCCGTTTACGGAAAATACGCCTTCCGACTGCCAAAATTCAAATGCCCCGGCAACGTCGGCTCCGGCCATATTCAGCCTTTCGGCTATATCCTCGATACTCATTTCGATGTCCTCGGCGGCAAGTCCGAGTGCGTATATATATACCACTATATATGTAGGATCTGCGGATGAAAGGTATTTTTCCATAAAATCAAAACCGATACTCACACTGTTTTTTTTCTGTTTGAATTTTGGCATTCTTTTTCCTCCGTGAATAAAAAAATAAAAAAATTTTAAAAAAAATACAATATGCCTGTTGACATATTGACAAATATATGATACAATTGTAAATTGTATCATACGGTTATTATGGGTGTACTGTTGCCTCAACAAGGTAAGTATAACACAAATTAAAAAAAAAATCAATAGGAAAACGATAAATTAATTTTCACAAATTGCAAGCGGGTGTGAATGAGGAGCGGTATCACGCGGTTTGCCCGTAATTTGCGATATAAAATTTTTAATTTGAATAGAAAACCGAGGTATGCATAATAATAACAAAGACGGAATTTTTAACCGGAAAGATCAGAGGTTCGCGTTGTCTTTAAAATACATATGGAATTTGTACATGAAGACGGCTGATAAGTTTTTAACGAGGTGATTTATTAATGACAAATGAAGTAAATCCGGGAAACAACGTTTCGGGGACCGGCATGGGAAGACGTCCGCATAAAATGTCTTTCGGCAAGAATACGCGTATGTGTTATTCAAAAATAAAAGAAGCGTTGGAGATGCCCAATCTTATTGAGGTTCAGAAGGATTCTTACAAATGGTTCCTTGAGGAAGGACTCAAGGAAGTGTTTCAGGATGTATCTCCGATAAGTGACCATCCCGGTCATCTTACTTTGAATTTTCTTGATTATAAGCTTGACTACAGTCCGAAATATTCCGTGGAGGAGTGCAAGGAGCGAGACGCGAAATACGCGGCGCCGCTTCGTGTAAGCGTTCAGCTTGTGAATAATCAGACTCACGAAATAAAAGAGCAGGAGATATTTATGGGTGATTTTCCGCTTATGACCGAGCAGGGAACATTCATTATCAACGGTGCGGAGCGTGTTATAGTAAATCAGCTTGTGCGTTCGCCCGGCATGTACTACAGCTTTGAACGCGATAAGACCGGAAAACCGCTTTATTCGTCGCAGGTCATACCGTACAGGGGAGCATGGCTTGAATATGAAACGGACTCGAACGATATATTTTCGGTAAGAATAGACCGTACAAGAAAGCTGCCCGTAACGGTTCTTATAAGAGCTTTGGGCATTGAGGCGAACGGCGATATACTTGAGCTTTTCGGGGATGATATACGCATAACGAGCACATTCGATAAGGACCCCACTTCAAGCCGTTCGGAGGCTTTGCTTGAAATATATAAAAGACTGCGTCCGGGTGAGCCTCTTAATCTTGAAAATGCCGAATCGCTTATAACAAATATGTTTTTCGATCCCAAAAGATACGATCTTGCAAGAGTCGGAAGATACAAATATAATAAGAAGATGTCGATAGCGGCAAGAATTACCGGAAAAACGCTTGCAAAGGATGTCGCGGATCCGCGCACCGGTGAGATAATCGCTTCGGCGGGCGACGTCCTGTCCGAAGAGTCGGCAATCAAGATTGAAAGAGCGGGTGTGAACCGTGTTACTTTGGATATAGACGGGGAAAACAGGATCGTATTTTCAAATAATATGGTTTATCTTGAGGAATATCTCGATTTTGACGTGTCGGATATCCCGTACGATCTTGTTCATTATCCGGCTTTGAAGGAAATTCTCGATAATTTTGAGGGAGAAGAGGAAATAAAGAATGAATTGTTAAGACGCGGAGCGGATTTGTCGCCCAAGCACATTATTGTTGACGATATACTTGCGTCTGTAAATTATGTGCTGAATCTTGCCAACGGGATAGGTTCGGTGGACGATATAGACCATCTCGGAAACAGACGTCTCAGAAGCGTCGGGGAGCTTTTGCAGAATCAATTCAGAATAGGTCTTTCGAGAATGGAAAGAGTGGTAAGGGAAAGAATGACCATTCAGGACCTCGATGTGATAACTCCGCAGTCGCTTATAAATACAAGACCCATAATTGCAACAATTAATGAATTTTTCGGTTCGTCACAGCTGTCGCAGTTTATGGATCAGCCCAATCCTTTGGCGGAATTAAGACATAAGAGAAGAATTTCGGCTCTCGGTCCGGGCGGTCTTTCGAGGGAAAGAGCCGGATACGAGGTGCGTGACGTTCACTATTCGCATTACGGAAGAATGTGTCCCATAGAAACGCCGGAAGGTCCGAACATCGGTCTTATAACATCGCTTGCCACTTATGCGAGAATAGACAAGTACGGTTTTATCGAGGCGCCTTACAGAAAGGTAGACAAAGCAACGGGAAGAGTTAC
>JAFLUR010000229.1 GCA_022508725.1 Oscillospiraceae bacterium | reverse complement strand
AATATGACATGGGCGGTCAGGCGTGGCAGAATACCGAGCTTGCCGTCAATATGTGGCTCTGGTATCAATTTCTTCGTTCGGGAAGAAGCGATATATTCCGCATGGCAAGGGCAATGACCGAACATACCTCCGAGGTCGATACATACCATATCGGAGAATATGCCCGGCTCGGTTCGCGTCACAATGTGGTGCATTGGGGCTGCGGCTGCAAGGAATGCCGCATAAACATGGCGGGACTGCATAAATATTATTATTATCTTACGGGAGACGAACGGACCGGAGATATTATGGATGAAGCGGCAGATTCGGATTATGCGGTTGCCGGGCTCGATCCGATGCGCGCATATTATCCTCCGGACAGCCGGTTTAAGGCGCATGTAAGATTCGGCCCCGATGTAATGGCATTTTGTTCCGATTGGTTTACTTATTACGAACGCCATCTCGATGAAAAATACAAGAATAAGCTTATTAAAACGCTTGATTTTTTCAAAAAAGGACACCGCTTTGTTTTATCGGGAGTATACGGATACAATCCCGAAAATACGGAATACATCGATTTTGCTATCGATCCCGGAAGTCATTTTATGCTTTGTTTCGGAAATCCGTATGTGTGGTATGAAATTGCCAAAGCATTTGACGACGATCTGATTTTGGAATATATGATGGATCTGGGACAATTTTACGGAGCAAATGAAAAGGATAGGGAATTCCGGAATAAAAAATGCGAAGAATGGGGACTTAAAGATATACACTTCGGCAGATTCAATCACAGCGCGTATAATGTCGGCGTAAGCGCTATGGCTGCAAAATTCAGAAATGACGAGGAATTAAAGGAAGAGGTCATAGAGAAAATTTTCGATGATGACTGGCTTGATATGCCGCTTGTGCATCATAAGATAACATCGGCGCATAAAGAGCTTGTCGAAACTCTCGGAATAAGCACAAATGCGGTAGGGCAGTGGGTTACCAATACCCTTATGGCACTTGTTTTTATAGGCGATGATATTAAGTAAACACTGAATAAATCAAATATTAAAAAATAATTCGGCACCGCGGCAAAAAAACAGTGCGTTCGGGGGCGTTTCTTTAAATAGGAAAACAAGGGAAATATTCCATCATATCCGGGGGCGGCATTTTTGAAAATGACATTTCTATCCCCGTGACGGGATGTATAAATTCACAGTATGCGGAATGAAGGGCGGTGCGCCCGATACCGTCGGTGATGCCGCCGTACATTCTGTCACCCGCAAGGGGATACCCGATATGCGAAAAATGAACCCTTATCTGATGGGTTCTTCCCGTTTTTAATTCTATTTCGCATATCGAGTAACCGTCATTTTCACCTAAGGTTTTATAATGCGTGACGGCGTCTTTCCCCATGAACACACCTGCCTTTTTATTACGGAACCGCTTTCTCTGCCTATCGGAAGCCGTATCACTCCCGAATCCGGTGTTTTTCCGCATACAACCGCAATATATTTTCTTTTCAATATTTTATTTGAAGTCTGTACAGACAGCTTATGATGAGAATATGTGTTTTTTGCCGCGATCATAAGCCCCGATGTATCGTTGTCCAATCTGTTTACGGCACGAAAGGTATGCTCCTCGTTGTTTTCTCTGAAATGATACATAAGAGCATTGGAAAGCGTATCGTTCCGGTGTCCGGGAGATATATGTGTAGGCAGATAAGGCGGTTTATTTATTACAGCAATATCTTCATCCTCATACACAATATCTATCGGAATGTTCACACATTCTATATCCGAAGGCTTATCGATCATTTCAAGACTAAGCAGATCACCCTCATTCATCATATAATTAGCCATGCGAGCTTCGCCGTTTACCTTTATTCCGCCTGTATTTTTCAACTGTGTGACAAGGTTTGACGACATATCATATCTTTCTCTTATAAGCTGTCTCACAGACATTTTCCTGTCCGCACGACATTCAAAAACTCGCATTTGCGTATCCTCCGTAAATTTCAAAATTATGTATTTTCAGAAACCGCCGTCAAGACCATCGCCAAGCATCTTGCGAAATTCTCGGCTCCGATAAGCGCTTCCTCCTGAGTATTTCCGCTGCTTCCCACCTCGACTATAAGACTTCCCGTGGTGGTGTGCATATTAAAACGTTCCTGCCGGAGATTTATCGGCCGCATAAGTCCCGGATATTTCTCATTTGCGTATGCCTGTATATGTGAGGCGAATTTCATATTTTCACGCCATTTGCCATGTGAAAGTCCCATTGCGTCCGTGCCTACCACGAGCATTACCTGTGATGACGATTTTCCGTCTGTATCCGCACAGACGGCGACTTTTTTCCCGTTATCTCTTACAATAGCGTCACGGTGAACATCAAGAACCACTTTGATATCCGGATATTTCGAAAGATTGTTTTTCACTGTCGTAAGACTTCTTCCGTAAGCTCCGTTATATGACGGATAATCGTGTATGGTTTTATCGTGCACTGTTTTTATACCGTATTCATTCAATACGTCGCATATTTTTTCGCCTATCGATATTACATTCTTCGTTTCATCAAGATTTCTGTCACTTCCGGAGCCGTTGTCCGAATACGCCTCCGTTGTGTGTGTATGCTCTATAAGAACCTCAACTTTGTTTTTGTTTATTTTGAAATCAAGCGTCTGCTTTGACAATTCCCCGGCATCAACATTATAATCGGTCGCGTTTGAAATATCCATTCCTCTGTATATGTTTATTTTCTCTATGTTATTTTTCTCATTTTCGGCATTTTCCGGTTCCGCGGACGGCGGCGGTGTTTCTTCATTATACATTCCGCTTACTATTCCCGACATATCCCACATTGAATATGATACCGGTGAAAAAATCGGATTGGCGAATATAATACTGCTTTTATCGGATATGTCAAATCCGAGCAGCGCCATGCATATGCTGTCGCCCTCTTTTTCGGGAAGCGGTATACCGGATTTTACTGTTGCGCGATATATGACGGAAAGCGTTTGCCGTTTGTTAAAAATATGCAGTGATGAAAAGATACCCGTCAAAACAGCCGAAAAAATAATTATCGACATATATAGAATAATTGTATTTTTATTGATTATAAAGGTTCTGAAATGTTTTTTTCTGTGCTTCATTAGTGATAACCGCCTTTTCTTTAATATTTCGTATGCCCGGGAGATAGGGGAGACACAGCCTTTTGAAAGGCATATATATAATTATATTAAAGAAAATTCAATTTAATGTGATAAATTTGGTTACGCTAAAGAAAAATCCCCCAAAGCCTCTGCTTCGGGGGAATCGAATTATTTTGCCGCTTCGTATCCGAGCATAATTTTTTCGGTTTTATATTTTCCCGACTTCTGTTCAACAACCTTGACATTAAGAATTTTATCTTCATCAATGCTGAATTCAACCATAACCGGCAGACCTGCGGGTCCTTTCGGGAAATCGCTTAATGTTACCCGCCCGTATTTGTGGTTATCTTCAATACGACGGCTGTCACCCTCATACACATCTATGGGGATCGTTTCCTGATTATCCTTTGCGGTGGAATATTTTTTCGTTATCGCAACCGGATATTTTGTGCTTTTCGGAATAATGACAGAGAATATATTTTCTCCGCTGTGGCTTTTTGCCGCAATACCCAAATCATAGCTGAGAACATCTTCAACCTGTATTTTCAGAAGCGTACCGTCTTGAGCCGCCATCATTGCGGCGCCCTCGGCAACCAGCTTGGACAAATCGTTTTCGCAGCATACCTTATCCGCTCCGAAATAATCTTTCAGATAGTTCTGAATATACGGTATATTCAGCGTTCCGCCTACAAGAAGAACTTTATCTATAAAGTCCGTACCTTTTTCTATATCCTTCATAAAACGTTCTATTTTACGGCGTATTTTATTGAAAAGAAGCAT
>JAFLUR010000228.1 GCA_022508725.1 Oscillospiraceae bacterium | reverse complement strand
ATAACAAGAATTGAGAATATCGGATACATAGAGCGAGGCTATGAGGGAATAGACAGAGTTGTATCGGCGCTCGGCGGAAATATAAAACGGATAGACGGATAAGACCGTTTATGTACGGCAGACAAAAGATAAAACAGAAAAAATTAACGGCGGCTGCCCAAAGCGGCGGTCGCCGTAATTCAAAGACGGAGAATTTCTATGAGCAATATGAACGATGATGATTTTGTTAGGCGTCATAATAAAAGGATCAGGGGAATAAAGCGAAGAAAAATGATAAGACGAACGGGATCTTTAATTGTAATAATCGCTGTGACGGCTGTTATATGTATGTACAAGCTTCCTTATTTCAATGTGTCGCAGATAAAAATAGAGGGAAATGAAATACTTTCCGCCGAAGAGATCGCGGCAAAAACGGGAATAAAGGGCGGTGAAAATTTATTTCGGCTCAATATGAGGAGCATAGCGTCCGATGTTAAGGATATACCGTATGTTGACAGTGTTTCGGTAAAAAGAACGGTGTTTCCGAATGTCGCGGTACTGGTGAGTATAAAGGAAAGCAGAATGACAGCCTGTATCAAGGTCGATGACGGATATGTCGGGATTGACAGGGACGCAAAGGTGCTTGAAACGGTAGATAGTGTACCCGAGGGGGTTACGGAATTTCACGGAATAAATCTGACAAGCTTTTTGCCGGGTGAAAAGGCTGTATGCGAGGACGAGAATATTCTGAACAGTATCGCGGTCATATGTGACGGCATAGAAAAATTTGAATATAAGGATAAAATAAGTCCTGTTTTGATCGAAGACATAGGAAATATATCATTTTATTATGACAACAGATTGAATGTAATATGCGGAAGCATTATAGATTTTGAAAGAAAAATGGATATGCTTGAAGAGGTAATACGAAGTGATGATATAAAGGATAATTCGCGCGGAACATTGGATCTGAGAACACAGGGAAAAATTATATATACACCGTAAAGAGGTTACAGAAAGATGAAAAAGATAAATACGGCACAAATTTCGATAGGTATTGTTTGTATGATAACAACATATATAATAACGTGTCAGTTTGGCAGCGTAAAGGTCAATAATGCGTCAAATCCTGAGAAGATGAGACTTGAAGAGCTTCAGAGCCGTCTGACACTTGAAAGAGAAAAAAATGAGGATATGCTTGCAAGGCTTGTTGAGGCTCAAAAAAGTCTCGAATCGTACAGAAATGAGATAAATTCGGGCGGCAAAGTCATGAAATCGATCGTTGAAGAATTTAATCAAGCGAGAGTCCTTGCGGGAATAACCGAGGTTAAAGGCGAGGGACTTGTTGTTACGCTCGATGACGGGAAAGAGCTGAATTCGTCCGGCGAGAAATTTGCGATAGTTCATGATTCCGATATAAGAATGGTTTTATGCGAACTTTCGGCGGCGGGAGCCGAAGCGATAAGCATAAACGGTCAGAGGATCGTGGCAACATCCGCGGTAAGGTGCGTAGGAAATACGGTAATGATAAACGATGTAAAAATCGCTCCTCCGTTTGAAATATCGGCTATAGGCAACGGCGAAACTCTTGAAGCGGCTATAAATATAAAAGGCGGAGTCGCGGACTATCTTAAAGGCTGGGGTATTGTCATAACGACCAAAAAGACCGGGAATATAAGCATACCGAGATATTCGGGAGTCGTTAATATGAAGTACGCGCAGCCGGTTATAGAGGAGGCGTCGGAATGAAAGCTGTTGTTATAGGCTTGATCGCGGGAATACTGTTTGCGTTTTTTTGCCCGGTGCATATACCGCCCGCATATACAAAGTATGTCGCGCTGGGAATACTTGCGGCGCTCGATTCGCTTGTGAAGGGTGTGCTTGAATATTTCAAGGGACGATTTAAGCTTAAGATCTTTGTGTCGGGTTTTTTGGTTAATTCCCTGCTCGCGTCCGGTCTTACGTTTATGGGTAATAAATTGGGAGTCGATATTTCTTTGGCGGCTATAATCACATTCGGAACAAGATTATTTCAAAATTTCGCGATATTTAGAAGATACCTCTTGAATAAATCAAAAAAACGTGATATAATAGAATAGATATGTTAATAAATATCAATATTCACCAATTATGGCGTCTGTAAATACAGTTATTTTGTTGATTTTTACATATTAGGGTTATAGGAGGATATGCTTAAATGAGTGAGTCAAACGTAAGTCAGACAGTCGGCAGTTCCATAGGAATGGACATGCAGGAAGATTTCGGAAAAGCAAAGATCAAGATTATCGGCGTCGGGGGCGGCGGAAACAATGCTGTGGCAAGAATGATAGATGCGGGCATCAAGGGCGTTGAATTTATTATTGTCAATACGGATGCTCAGCCTCTGCAGGATTCAAAGGCTGACGTGAAAATTCAGATAGGAAAAAATATAACAAAAGGTCTCGGAGCGGGTGCAAATCCCGATATAGGCAAAAGAGCCGCCGAGGAAACAAAGGAAGAAATAAAAAAACATATTGAAGGCGCCGATATGGTATTTATTACAGCCGGAATGGGCGGCGGAACAGGAACGGGAGCGGCGCCTGTAATAGCCGAAATAACAAAATCTCTTGATATACTTACGGTTGCGGTCGTAACAAGACCGTTTATGTTTGAAGGAAGAAGCAGAGCAAGAAAAGCGGAGCAGGGAATAAAGCTTTTAAGTGAGAATGTCGATTCGATAGTTACAATAAAAAACGATAATCTTTTAAAAGCGACAAACAATAAGGACACTATTGAGGACGCGTTCAGATATGCCGATGAAGTTCTCAGGCAGGGCGTTCAGGGCATAACGGATATTATACAGAGAAAGGGTCTTATCAACAGTGATTTTGCCGATGTAAGAGCAACGATGAAGGATTCGGGAGTCGCTCATATGGGTATCGGAGTCGCAAGCGGAGATAATGCGTCTCAGGAGGCTGTTAAAAATGCTATCGAAAGCCCCATTCTTGACACGACTATCGACGGTGCGCACGGAGTGCTTTTATATGTTATCGGCGGAACGCTTACGCTGATGGAGGCAAATGAAATAGGTCAGATGGTTCATTCCATGGTAAATGAGGATGCGGAGATCATTTTCGGCGCGTCTATAGATGAAAACCTCGGCGATGAAATACAGGTTACATTGATAGCCACGGCGCTCAGCTCGGACAGTATGACAAACAATGCCAAGCACATTGTTACCGAATCGATTAATCAGACCGTTGAGCCGCAGATATACGGACGTAATAATACTCAGACCGTTCAGCCCGAAACAACCGCAGAAGCCGCGATTTCGGATGAGGACGGTGCAATTCGCAAGATGAGCAGAATAAAATCCATTGAGGTTCCGTCGTTTAAGAGAAGAAATCAGTAATGCGTTATATACATAAATAAAGTTCCCCTAAGGTTCCTTTAGGGGGATTTTTTATAAGTTGTTCGGGATAGGACGGTTTTTGAAAATGAAAAATACAGATATTGAAATATCGGGAAAAAATCTTATTTTAAACAATGTGTCGGATTTCAGGCTTTCCCATACGTTTGAGTGCGGTCAGTGTTTCAGATGGGATTCCCGGGATACCGATGAATTCGATGAGGAATATGTCGGAACAGCGCTGGGGAGAGTGCTTAAAATCGCTCAAAAGGACGATAAAATAATACTTTTTGATACGTCATTGAGGGAATTTCAGAATATTTGGGAAAAATATCTTGATTTTTCGCGTAATTATGGTAAAATAAAAGATGTACTTTCCGGTGATGACGTAATGCGCAGGGCAATCGGTTTCGGATACGGCATACATATACTCAATCAAGACGTCTGGGAATGTATTGTTTCGTTTATAATATCCGCAAGCAATAACATTCCGAGAATTAAGAGAATAATAAATACCTTATGCAAAGAGTTCGGAAAT
>JAFLUR010000227.1 GCA_022508725.1 Oscillospiraceae bacterium | reverse complement strand
TTCAACCGTATTTGAGTATGCGATCCGACTTGATATGATGAGCCGCAATCCCTGCGCAAGAGCAAATATTCCCGCGGGAAAGCCTAAAGAACGTGATATTTACACTGTTGAGGAAGCGCAGATATTTATTGATACGCTTGTGGAAAAAGCTTCATTGGTATATCAATGTTATTTTATCTTAGCTGTTTACAGCGGTTTTCGCAGAGGTGAATTAAGCGGTTTGACATGGGATAATATTGATTTTGCCAATCATATTATAACGGTTGACAAAGCTCTCTATTATACAAAAGCGGAGGGCATTGTCCTTGACACTCCCAAAACCGAAGCGTCACAGAGAAGTCTTAAATTGCCCGAAGCAGTATTTCATTATCTGAACAAGCTGAAAAATTTTTACGATGATGAAGCGGTGCGTCTCGGTAATAAGTGGGAGGAAAACAATTTTGTATTCCGAAACGAGCTTGGCGGTGTGCTGTCGCCGTTATCACCAAATCCGTGGCTTCATAAGTTTTGTAAACGTGAAGGGCTAAGATATGTCAATATCCACAGTTTCAGACATCTTAATGCAAGTCTTTTGATTGACAGCGGGGCAAGTGTGAAAACCGTTCAAGCCTGTATGGGACACAGCATGGCAAGTACAACACTTAATATCTATGCGCACTCATTCAGACGTTCGCAAGCTATCGCAAGCGAAGCGGTCGCGGAAAATTTTAAGCTTCCGGAACGGACAATAACGGACGCGATAAAATGAACGGAAAATATGCAAATATCCGTATAACGGACAGACAACGGACAAACGCTGTTTTTGTTAGAAAAGATAAATCCCGAAAACCGCTTGATTATGCGATTTCCGGGACAATTCAATGGCGGAGAAGGAGGGATTTGAACCCTCGGCACGTGGTTTTGGAGACCGCTTGTATAAATGCTCGTTTTCCGCATATTTATGCCGATTTTACCGACTGTTTTTCGTCGTGTATTACAACTTGTATTACAACGCGGTTTGATTTCATTAAAAAATATTATTTTTGAAATTTCTTTATCATTTTCGTTCTGCTCCGTATTTACGATAAAATTCATCAATATCGGCGTCTGTTTTCACAAGTTCCGCATAGTGAAGCTTCTTATCGGTCGGACTGTAAAAGCCTATGGTTTTTTCACCTGTGCAAATGCTTGATTCCGTTTTTATATCATCTGCGGTAAATCCGGTCGGAATTGTTTTATTTTTGTTTTTCATAAATACACCTTTTTCATTTAATCTCAGCTGTAAAAAAATTCTGTATCATAATCATTTTATTTTTGCGCTGTAATATTTCTGATATTTGCTTTTCGGTTTCTCCGGAACGGTCATTTTCAAATCTCCCGATTCAATCAAAGGATGAATAATTGTCGCCATCACATAAGCAATCGTTTTTCTTCCTTTATAATATTCTTCTATTTCGGTTCTTGTTCTCGGTTCTCTGCAAAAATCCAAAATTTCGTCCTGTTCCGTGATATTTTCTCTTTCGGTAATACTGTTGTATAATGTCACCTTGAAAACGCCTCTGTCATTCTCAAATTTCGGAGCAGGTAAATTATATTCTTCCATAGCGTTTATTATAGTCGGGATTCCGCTGTAGCGATTTTCCGTCTGTCCGAGCAATTCCAACGCATTTGCTATAAAAGGATTTCTTGTATCGGCTGATACTTTTCCGAGTTGATCAAGCGTCATTCGACCGTACAATCCTCCGGGATTTTCAATCTCAAACCGATCGCTGTACATTTCTATTACAATAGGCGCAGAATCTGTATGAATACTGTAATCTCGATGTATAAGCGCGTTGAGTATAAGTTCTCTTATCGCTATAACCGGATATTCCGAACGGTCTGTGCGTTTGCCCGTATTCGGGTCGATAATAGTTCGCATTTTCATATTGCGCCTTACGAAATTCATTGTTTCATTCAACATCTGCCCTATGTTGCCGTCAACACGGGTATTATCGATAAACCTCTCACCGACGCTGCCCGTCATACTTTTATGAGTACCGGGAATAACCACCGCTGTTATCGAAAGCTGCGGATAAAAAGCCTGCGGATAATCACCGAAAAGCATGATTGCCGTAAGAGTTGGTTTCCCGTCTGAAACAAATCCCTGTAAGCGCAGTATTTTTTTCAACGGCAATCCCGATAAATTCGGCTTGTTCTTTTTCAACGCTATCATATATTCATCAAAATGACTTGTTTGTATATCTTCAATTTCTGCGTCGGAATCAGTACGGAGTTCGTCGCGTATTTTTTTCTTGAATGCTTCATAGCTGTATACCTCGTATTCCGTCATTCGGCGGTCTCCGTCCCCTACCCTTATGTATGAGCCTTTTAAACGCCCCACACCTTTATAAAAACACGGCTTATCAAAGTTGTCGATTTCCTGAATTTCGGCGCATACAACCGTGGCATCGCCTATTCTTGTTACGGTACATAAAGGACGTATCTCGGGAGACATTTGCAAGCTCTGCTCCATTATCTTTTTTTGCAGTTCCGCCGCGTCATATACGCCGCATATCTCATAATTGTCATCGATCCCGAAAAGAATCTTTCCCCCGCCGGGTTGATTGGAAAAGGATGAAAATGTATCAAATAATTTCGGGCATCCTTCTTTTGCGGATTTCAATTCAATATAATTACTTTCGCATTTCTGTTTTTGCACGTTCTCAATAAGCGTTTTTAATTCACTTTCAAGCATATCGTCACCGCCTTTTCTTCTATTTTATATATTTTATGCGAATTTGTCAAGAATTATTCCAATAAAATTCTAATAAAATTCGCATAAATTTATTTTAATATTATCGTAAATTCTCCGATTTCGGCTTGACAAGTTATTTTTACAATGATACAATCAAATTGTAATTATTCTAATAAAATAAATCGGGAGCGATATAATATGAAATACAACCTTCCCATAAAAGCAGAAAAAGGAATTATCGAACTTGCCGAAAAATACGGAATTGAGAAAGTTATACTTTTCGGTTCAAGAGCGCGTGGAGATAACAGGGAAAGAAGCGATATCGATATTGCCGTCACCGGCGGAGACATAACCGGATTTTTTCTTGATGTTGACGAGGAGATTGAATCGCTTCTGATGTTTGACGTAGTGGATCTTGATAATAATGTCCAACCCGAGCTGCTCAAAGAAATTGAAAGAGACGATGTAACAATATATGAAAAAAAGGAAAGATAATAATGCATGAATTGGAAAAAGAATTAATATTTAACTTAGGTGTTCTTGATATGTATATTGAAAGCATTTCTGTTGACGATTGGTTTGAGAATGCGAGAATTGTAATAGATAACGAGCCATGTAATACAGTATGTATTTTTAAAAATTGTTTTGAAATTTATTTAGACCATGATAAAACTTATTCTAAAGGAAAAAAGAAAGATGGAAATGGGCTAAATTATAAGTATTTTATTCAAGATATAGGAGTTAAAGAGGATAACGGTTTTTTTGAAGTAAAAATTTCTGCATGGCCTTTTGAAAGTAAAATTGTTTGCAGGGAATTTTATGTAGACTCGGAATAGTAATAAAAAGTTTAAATGTTCAGTGGTGACGCTGTAAGTCCATTCAGTCCGGACGAGCCTTAACCGATATTCGTATGTAAACGGAAACCCTGTTTCGTATATTGACCCGTTCGGGCTTAGCAAGGAAACCGAGGACCGGTCGGGAAGCGACAGCAACCGGATTGTAACAGAAAGGGACAGTAAAAAAGCGGAAAACTGTCTGATTTTTGATAATGACGAAAAATACTGTAGATTATTATGTAATAAGGAGTAGCTTTATGAAATCTGTAAAATCGGTGGTTATAATATTTTATCCTCCGCAATTATTTTAAACGGCTGCAGCAGACAGAAGGATGATAATTTCCCGGCTTGGGATTCTTCCGATGATAATTCTGTAATAAAAGCGGTAAAACTT
>JAFLUR010000226.1 GCA_022508725.1 Oscillospiraceae bacterium | reverse complement strand
ATAGCGACAAGATATGACAAATCAGCCGAATCATTTTCTGCTGTGATTCAGCTTGTCTCTACGCTTGTCGCTATTCATAAATTTCCCGATGTTGTATAAGTATACCGCCTAAAGTAAGACACTATTACAATATTCATATAAGGACATTTGCGGACTGTGAAAAAAGTCTGCAAATGTCCTTTTTACATGTGTAGGTGGTATCCGAATCTTAAAAAATGTAAGAGCGAAAGACCGCCGCCCCCTTCGCGTAAATTTTCGCAAAATTAAAGCGGTGGTATAAAAATATAACAAATAAATAACAAAAAAATGATAGAAAATTAACGTATACTTGTGCACTTTGATATAATATAATATAGGACTTTTGTATATAATTTCTAAAAAATTTTTTTGCTGAAAAATAAATATTGACAAATCAACCAAGGGTATGATAGTCTATAGTCATGTTAAAGCGCTTAACAAAACATAATAAAAAAGGGAGAGATTTTTTTCATGAGAACCAAAATACCGTCGGGCAAAGGCAGACTTTTGCGTTTTGCTGTTTTTATGACGCTTACCATTGCAGCGATATTGATACCTACATCGGTTTTCGCCGCATTCGGTTATACTACCGAAAATGCCACATATACAATAGATACGGGAGCAAATCTCGTGTTTAAGGTAAGTCGGACAAACGGAGATATTACGTCGCTTGTTTACAAGGGTACGGATTACAACGGATACACAAACAAAAATTCACACGTTGAAACCGGACTCGGACCGTCAAAAGTAAAAATATCACAGCAGAACGACATAATTGCCGTTCAGGTTGTTTACGGAACATTGCAGCAGTATTATATAGCCAAAAAAGGCGAAAATAATATCTATATGTTCACATATATCAATGACGACTCGGTCACGGTAACAAGATATATCGTAAGACTGAAGCCGGAACTTTTCCCTGTTTCGTATACTCCGAACAGCTGGTCAAACAGGTTTGAAACATTTGAAGCAAAGGATATTTTCAGAGATCCGGCCACAGGCTATACTTATTCGAAGCATTATTCGGATACAAGAGTAATGGATTATAACTATACAGGTATTTCAAACGGCAAAGTCGGTGTATGGATAGTAAGAAGCAACCACGAAAAAGCATCGGGTGGTCCGTTCTATCGTTCGCTTCTCAAGGATAATACCGAAGGCGCAGTAAACCTTTATGAAATTCTTTGGTACGGTATGGCACAGACAGAGTCTAAGCGCTACGGCTTGCAGGGACCCTATGTGCTGAGCTTCACGGACGGCGGCGCACCTTCATCAAATCTGTTTGCGGGCAACCTCAACACAAGTTGCTTTGATTCACTCGGAATAAAAGGCTGGGTAGGAAAGAGCGGCAGAGGTAAGGTAACGGGTGTCGGCATCAAAAACATGAAGCCGGACTACGAATATGTTGTCGGTTTCGCAAACAGCGATGCACAATACTGGGCAAAAGCGGCAAAAGGTACAGGATATTTCGCGTGTGCGGATATGCTCCCCGGTACATATACAATGACGGTATACAAGAATGAGCTTGAAGTATATAAAACAACGGTAAATGTTACGGCGGGCGGAACGACGGTTCTCAATTCCGTAACGGTTACAGAGGATCCCTCGGATAAAGAGGTAATATGGAGAATAGGTGATTGGGACGGCACACCGCTCGAATTCAAGAACGGTACTCTCATGACAAAGATGCACCCCGGCGACAGGAGAGCCGCTACGGCATGGAAGGGCGGTTATATAGTGGGTTCATCGACCGCATCGGCATTCCCGTGCTATATATTTAAAGATATCAACGACGGTCTTACGGTATACTTTAAACTGACTCGCGAACAGGCTGCACAGGATCAGACCTTGAGAATAGGCATCACGGGAAATTATATAGGCGGACGTATTCAGCCTTCTGTCAACTCATGGACGGCAAAAGCGCCGGCGGCGTGCACACAGCCGAGCACGCGTCTTATGACGATCGCTACTTACAGAGGAAATAACTATACATACACATTTACGGTTCCGGCGTCGGCATTCAAGACCAATCCGAACGAGTTTAACGAGTTAAGATTGAATATCCTCAGCGGAAGCACAGGTTCGGGCTATTTGAGTCCTGCGGTATCTGTTGACTGTATCGATTTCGGAACGGAACCGGCTCAGCAAGCTCCCGCGCCGACCGTTTCATCATATGAGGATGTTAAAGAGGGAATATACTACATTAAAAACGTAAACAGCGGAATGTATCTTGACGTTGCAAACGGAAGCGGCGAAAACGGTACAAATATCGGACAGCATCCGTTTAACGGTACAACAGCGCAGCAGTTCAAGATTGTTTCGATAGGCGACGGAAATTATCAGCTCCTTACCGGCTGCTCGAATTATACACAGGCGGTCGATATTTCGGGTAAAAATCCGGCGGATGGAACAAATGTTCAGACATGGTCAAAGGGCGGTCCGAACGCGTTGGGTCAGCACTTTAAGTTCGGCACGGCGGGAAATGAGGCTGTATCGATACTTTCCCGCATAACAGGCTACAAATCGGGGCTTGACGTAGTGAATATGAGTACAGCAAGGGGCGCCAATGTCTGCCAATGGAATTATTGGGGCGGCGCAGGTCAGCAGTGGGTTCTTGAGCGCGTACCCTATATAACGGTTGAGGAAGGCGGAGTTTACTGCATTAAGAATGTAAACAGCGGAATGTATCTTGACGTTGCAAACGGAAACGGCGAAAACGGCGCAAATATTCAGCAGCATTCGTACAACGGTTCATCGGCGCAGAAGTTTAAGGTCGTTTCGATAGGCGACGGAAATTATCAGCTTCTTACCGGCTGCTCGAACTATACACAGGCGATTGATATTTCTGGAAAAGATCCGGCGGACGGCACAAATGTTCAGACATGGTCAAAAGGCGGTCCGAACGCGTTGGGTCAGCATTTTAAGTTCGGTCAAGCGGATCTTGACACAGTATCGATTCTTTCCCGTATAACGGGCTACAGATCAGGTCTTGACGTATTAAACATGAGCAAAACAAAGGGAGCTAATGTTTGCCAGTGGAATTATTGGGGCGGCGCAGGTCAGCAATGGATACTTGAGCCCACTACAGATATAGAACTGGAGGTTACTCCCGAGCCTACACCGGAACCGACACCGGAGGTTACTCCCGAACCTACACCGGAACCGACTCCCGAGCCTACACCGGAGCCGACTCCCGAGCCTACGCCTGAACCGACTCCGGAAGCGGGATCGTATGCGGATATTAAAGAGGGCGTATACTACATCAAGAATGTAAACAGCGGCTTGTATCTTGACGTTGTAAACGGCAGCAATGAGAACGGTACCAATATTCAACAGTATTCGTTTAACGGCACAACGGCACAGCAATTCAAGATTGTTAAGGTAAGCGGTGGATATTATCAGATCCTTACAGGTTGCTCCGACTACGAACAGGCAATTGATGTAAATGAATGGAGCTCTGAAGACGGTACTAACATTCAATCATGGAAATCAAACTCGGGACGCAACCAGCATTTCAAGTTTGTTAAAGAAAGCGATGGCTCGTACGGAATACTTACGCGTGTAACAGATCTTAAATCGGGTCTTGATGTATACAATATAAGCAAGACAAAAGGCGCAAATGTTTGTCAATGGAATTATTGGAGCGGTGCGGGTCAGAAATGGATCCTTGAGCCTGTGGAATAAGATAGGCCATCGGTTAAATATTCAAAAACAAATGAGTATATGTACGATACTTGACAAAAACGGTCGATAAAACTTGTACAAATAAGGGGCTGTTGCATTTAAGCCCCAAAAGAAAAGACTCAAATCCGTGAAAACGGTTGAGTCTTTTCTGCTTTCATGATATAATTAAATTGCAACAAAATATAAAAGAAAGCAGGTTAATTATACAACAATGAAAGCAAAAAATCAAGTGTTTTTACCGTTAAATTTAGAATACA
>JAFLUR010000225.1 GCA_022508725.1 Oscillospiraceae bacterium | reverse complement strand
CATAACCGCGCCGTTTCGGGCACATCTGTCTGAATTGGTAATTTCGGTGAAGCCTTGAACAAATTGCAGGACGATTTAAAGCATACGAATGTGAAGGGGATAGGTATAAAAAAGGACTGCGGCATAAAAATTTTATGCGGCGAAAAGATACACGCGGAGGATTTCGGGGAGGTACTGTTTACCGAATACGGGCTTTCGGGACCGCCGGTATTTAATCTTTCGGCAAAGCTTCCGCACGAAAAAAATCAAAATATAACATTCAGACTCGATGTGATGGCGGAATATACAAAACAGGAAATAGCGGATATGCTGTTTACGCGCCGTGCGGTTATGGGAGAATATCGTCTTGAAGATTTCTTTGTGGGATTTCTGAACAAGAAAATCATATACGCGATTTTAAAATCGGTGGGAGTATCGCCGCTTTCGCGACCGGGGAGGTCGATTACCGACGGTGAAATATATGCTCTGTGCGACAGAATAAAAAATTGGGATTTCCGATTTATACGGACGCGCGGCTGGAATAATTCACAGGTCACAAAGGGTGGGATACCTCTTGATGAAGTGGACGTGAATATGCAGTCCGTAAAGGTCAAAGGGATCTATATAACCGGAGAGCTGTTGGATATCGACGGTGACTGCGGCGGCTATAATTTGCAGTGGGCATGGGCAACGGGACATATTGCGGGAAAGGCACTGACAAAATGAAAGGAAGAGCAGGCTTATGAATTTGAATAAGGTTATTTTAACTATAGGCGGAGAGGAATACATAATAACGGCGCAGAAAGAAAGAGCTTATATATTCGGACTCGGCGAATACGTTAACCGGTGTATGGATAATATTCTCGCCAATAATCCGAGACTGGACAATAAAAGAGTAATAGTATTGTCGGCGCTGAATATATGCGATGAATTTTTCACGCTCAGAGGCTATACCGATGAAACGGAAAAAAAGCTTGAAAAAATCGAGGCGGAAAACAAGGATCTGACCGGAAGGCTGAAATCACAGGCTGAGCTTGTAAAAAGGCTTGAGGAAAAGATAAACAATCCCAATTTTGCGGAGGAAGAAATATCGGCTCTCAAAAAAAGAATAACCGAGTTTGAGGCAAAGGATAAGGAAAATAAGCTGCAAACGGAAAAGCTGCTTACGGAAATTGTAATAATGCGCGAGAAAGGCGCGTCGGACAAGGAGAAATCGAATGAGCTTAAAAAGCGGATGGCACAGCTTGAGGCAAAGGATAAGGAAAATAAGCTGCAGACGGAAAAACAGCTTGCCGAAATTGTGATAATGAAGGAAAAAGCCGCGATCGATGCGGAAAAGTCCGATGCGCTTAAAAAGCGAATAACCGAGCTTGAAGCAAAGGATAAGGAAAATATATGGCGGCTGGAAAAATTGCTTGAAGAGAATGAGACAATGCGCAAGAAAGGCGCGACCGACACAGACAGGTCGAGTGAGCTTAAAAAACGGATAGCGGAGCTTGAAGCGAAGAATAAGGAAAATGCGGCTGAAACGGAAAAGCTGCGCGCGGAGAATGCGATAATGAAAGAGAGAGCCGCATCCGGAGGGGACAGGTCGGATGTGCTTAAAAAGCGTATAGCGGAACTTGAAGCAAGGGATAAGGAAAATGCGGCTGAAACGGAAAAGTTGCGTGCGGAAATTATGATAATGAAAGAAAAAGCCGCATCCGGAGGGGATAGGTCGGATGTGCTTAAAAAGCGTATAGCGGAGCTTGAAGCGAAGGATAAGGAAAATGCGGCTGAAACGGAAAAGCTGCGTGCTGAAAACGCAATAATGCGCGAAAAAGCGGCATTCGGCAGCGAAAACGAATTAAAGAAAAGAATAGCGGAGCTTGAGGGCCGCGTTGCCGAAAAATCGGAAACAGAAAAAAATCTGCGCGCGGAAAACGAACTGCTTAAAGGATATAAAAAGCAGGTCGAGAACATTGCCGATGAGGGAAGAGCAATGAAAGATGAACTCGAAGGCTTGCGCGATAAATCGGAATTTTTGGAAGAAAAGCTGTCAAAGACGGAGCTGGAATTGGGTATCAAGCTGAAAAGAATAAAAGAGCTTGAAGAAAATTCACCGAAAGACGGCGGCGAAAATTCGGAGAAACTGAAAGAGGCATATAAAAGGATAGAGGAGCTTGAGAAGAAAAACGAAAGCCTTGAAAAGGATATGCTTGAGCTTATCGAACTTATGCCTTGATTTTGGGAGGTATTTTTATGGAATTACTCGCTCCTGCGGGAAATGCCGCGGCTTTATATGCGGCGGTTCAGAGCGGCGCCGATGCGGTCTATATAGGCGGCGAATATTTCTCGGCGCGTCACAGTGCGGAAAATTTTACAACGGAGGCGATAGCCGAAACGGTAAAGTATTGTCATCTTCGCGGCGTAAAGGTGTATGCCGCCGTAAATACGCTTGTAAAGGACAGGGAATTCGAATTTCTGTGCGCTTATATGTATAAGCTGAACGATGCGGGAATTGACGGCGTTATCATTCAGGATATGGGAGTTTTTCATGTGATTAGGCATATAGTTCCGGAGCTTCCGATACATGCGAGCACACAGATGACGGTCCATAATCTTGCGGGAGCGGAATATCTGCACGGCATAGGATTTAAAAGAGTGATCGTCGCAAGGGAATTATCAAAGAAAAACATAGAATACATATGTGCAAATACCGATTGCGAAATAGAGATGTTTGTTCATGGCGCAATATGTATATGCTATTCGGGACAATGCCTGATGAGCAGCATAATAGGAGGGCGCAGCGGCAACAGAGGAAGATGCGCTCAGCCGTGCCGTCTTGAATACGAGCTTTTAAAGGACGGTCGAACCGTAAAGACCGGGAGCCTTTTGAGCCCGAAAGATATGGCGCTGTTCGATAAAATAGGTGAAATAAAGAAAATGGGCGTTGAGTCGCTTAAAATAGAGGGCAGACTTAAAAGAGCGGAATATGTGGTGCTGACAACCAAGATATACAGAAATTGTATTCAAACCGGAAAGTCGGATAAGGGCGATTTGGAAGCGCTTATGTCGGCATTCAACAGGAGCGGTTTCACAAAGGCTTATTATACAGGTACGATAAATGAAAAAATGATGAGCTACAAAGACCCGAGCAATATGGGTGAACGCATATTCGAAAAGGATATAAGAGCGTATTGCCGGGAAGAGGCAAGATTTCGGCTTGTGCGGATAAATATAAAGGCAGAGCTGAAAAAGGACAAGCCCTTTTCGGTGACTTTTGAGGATCCGGACGGCAGAAGAGTGACTGCGGTGGGAGATATCATTCCCGAGCCGGCTCTGAACAGGGAGATCGATGCCGATAGAATAAAAGAACAGCTTATGAAGCTCGGCACCTCGGTATATTTTCCCGTTGATGTTTCGGTTGACGCCGACCCGGGACTGTCGATCTCAATAAGCGAGATCAATTCGGTAAGGCGGCGGGCTGCCGATATGCTTACGGCGGCAAGAACGGAAACGGCACCAAGAAAAAAAGTAAGGCAGGAATACCGTGAATATACCGACAGAAGCGGTATTGATTGTATGGAAATTACCGTTGAGGTAAATAATAAAGAACAGCTTGAGGCGGCATTTAATCATAATATCGGGAAGATATATGTTCCTCATGAGCTGTATCGGTATGCCTCCGGACATTCGCCGGACGACACCCTGCTTATAGTAAAGCCGCCGGTGATTTTGCATGACGATATGGCGGATTTTGAGATGCCCAAGGGAGC
Organism: Oscillospiraceae bacterium; assembly: GCA_022508725.1. Classification (GTDB taxonomy): domain Bacteria; phylum Bacillota; class Clostridia; order UBA1381; family UBA1381; genus JAFLUR01. Next base: position 226 of record JAFLUR010000225.1, on the reverse strand, counting down.
GGATGCGGTTATGATAAATTATCCGTATCAGGCGGAAAAATACAAGGATTATGACTGTTACGGAAATTACCGTCTTAATATAATGAACAATTATGCGGCGGATTTTTATAAGGATAAGCTTAAAAGAATAACGCTTTCGCCCGAAATGAATCTTAAGGAGATCGAAAGATTTTTGGCAAAATCCGATGATGACGTCGAGCTCATCGCATACGGAAGGCTTACGCTT
>JAFLUR010000224.1 GCA_022508725.1 Oscillospiraceae bacterium | reverse complement strand
CTCGTTTTCCTGCGGTTTTCTTCAAAGAATTTCACAAGAAATTCCTTGACTTTCATCACAGTTTGTTCTTCGCATAATTCTTCAAGACTCAATTGGGGGATCAATAAATGCACATATTCGCAAAATATAAAAAAGCAAATCGCCTAAAATAAAACGATTTGCTTTTTATATCCCTACCGGTAATTTTATTCATACATCATGATAAATTGTACTTTATCTTTCAGCAGGTATACCATAATTTTTGAACAGGAGGTTCCGTTGTTTTCGGCATCCTTCAAATCACTTACATTAAGCTTTGTTGTGGTTCCGTCAATATACGCGCTTACCGTTTCCTTCGAGATATTATATTTTACCACAGGCGTTTTTTCGCTTACCTCATATCTCATGGAATTGTCCGTATCAAGCACATCGCCGTCAAAGCCGTCTTGAGTTATATGTATGTATATATCATCATCGTCATGTATGACCTGAGAAACATTTGCCATAAATACTCTTGAATAAGGTTTATCGGTGGAGGAGTCATATATAATATCGCCGTTCTCGGTATAATAATGATTGAATTTATCATCGGTCCATGACAGGGTTTCATCATTCTCTATAACATCAAGAACATCTTTCACCCGGATTACATCATGTCTGTTTGTTGCGCGTCCGTTGTTGTCATATCCGAACTGAATTACATCGCCCGCTTCAAGGTCGGCAAATTCTTTATCATCATCTGAATTTTTTGTTACAAGTGTCGATGTTGACATATACATTGTGAGTTTATAAACATTATCGTCATTTACCTGAGCAAGTATCGGTGATTTTGTTATTACGGATACCGGCGTATCCTTTGTTATTTCTGCAAGAGTACTGTTTCCGTACATAATAACAAGAGATGCAACCTTTTTATCGTTTACGTCATACGGCTCGACCCAGTAGCTTTCACCGCTTTTGAATATTGATGAAGCGGAATACTGCGCGTAATCGGATTTTGACGATCTTTCGCCCGGCACATACAATATTTTGGTTGATGAGTTTATATAAAACTTATCATCGAAGTTGTTTGACGAAGAGTATTTGTATTTATCCAATTTTCTGTATTTTACGATCAAATCATCGTCTGTATTCTCGGAATAGTCACCGGATTCGATCGTTGTGATCGATGATATCTGATTTTTTGTAATACCGATTTTAACTATCTGAGCAACCGCGTTAGCCGACGGCTGTTTGTTTTTGCCGGTGTATATTTTGTCCGAATTCTCTATATCCTCGCGGCTGAATGATGCGGTATCCTCAAGCTTATCGACAACATTGTCCGCCGATATAACCGAGCCGTTGAAATTTATTTTATCCTTAAGCTCTATACGGGATACCTCCTTTGAGGATATTGTGGGAGCGTAAACGGAAGCGCGGTAATTTCCGATTTCATCATTCTCCGTAATATTGAGGAGATATGCATAAACGGAAGACGAGCCCTTTGTTATCGAGCAGTACATAATATTGTTATATTTATCGATATAGAATGTTCCCTCGGCGCCGACCTTTATATCTTTTTTATTATCGATATTATCAAGGCATTTTTCCGTCATATAATAAAGTTTGTTTTCGATGGTTATTTCATCATCGGATATCTCGTTTATTGATCCCGTAACGGGAGAGGATGTAATATCAACGGTATACAATTCCCCGTCAAGACTTTCGGCGATAAGAACCACGTCATTGCTTCGAATTGATGTTATTTCCGCTTTTTTGCCGTTTCTGGTGACATTTAAGGTGTATTCATCACTAAACGGATCGAGTATGAGATTATTTCCCGAAACAAGCTTATCACTTAGCTTATAGTCGCTTGATGACACAGCGGATGCCGCAACAATAACATCATAGCCGGTGATAAACACTACGTCTGCGGAATTATCCGCTTCACTGTCAATAATTTTAATTTCACCGTTTATAAATTCATCACTGTCGGGATTAAGCCATGCGTAAATCCGGTCTTCGATGCGCTCACCGAAAATTAAGCTGTCCTTTGCAACGGATTTTCCGTTGTAAATAAGACTTATATCATTGGGTTTTATCTTTACCGATTTATTTCTTCCGCTTTTATCATCGTCATAATAGAGAGTATCGTTTTTATAATCGGTAATATTCTTCGCGGGTATTTCTAGAACATCATTTTTATGTGAAACCTCGTCTATCGCGATAAGAGACGGAATATAGTTTGTAATTGTATTTTTGTCATCGTTTCTGTAGTATACCGTAAGTATCTGTCCTATATATTTCTTCATTTCGGACGAATCCTGCATGACCTTTGTGAAATCCATTATAAATGAAGTATTATCGGACATATCGGTGACGCTCATTTCACCCTTTTGAAGATTTTCCGCTCCGGATTCGATATATTCGTCCTCAACTCCGGTAACATAAATCTTTATTTTTTTAATATTAAGGCGGCTGTTCATAAGAGTATCATCCGTAATGGTATATCCGCCCGGTACAGCCTGCTGCATTCTTACATTGAGCGCATTGTACATAAGCTGTGCTATGGCACCTCTCGGTGAAGGATCGGAATATCCTCCCGTTATGCCCTTGCACAGTCCGAGCTGATTTGCAATATAAATATATCCGTCCGGATATCCGCCCGCTTGCTCGGCGTTATAGCCGTAGCCTAAGGTGCAGACAACCATTTTAAGCATCTGTTCATATGTAACCGTTTCGTCGGGTCTGAAAGTCCCGTCCTCAAAACCGTTTATTATGCCGAGATCATGAGCGGTTTTTATGTTATATTTCGCGTAATGCTCGCTTATATCGGTGAATGCGCTGTCGGCGCCCGTAACTTGAATATCTTCGATATTCAATGCCCGTACGGTAATTGTTGTAAATTCGGCGCGTGTAATTGTTGACCACGGTCTGAATGTATTATCCTCATAGCCCTTTATAAGACCTATTACGTTCAGCGTGTTTATAGCGTCATAATATTGTTCATTCTCATCTACATCGGTCAGTGCTTCCGCATTTGCGGAAAATGAAAGCATTGACAGCAATGCGGAAAGAGTAACAACAAACAATGCAAGTTTTTTTAATATTCTCATATCAATATATCCTTTCCGATACATCAACAGATACATTATTTTGTATCTCTGTCCTGTATTTTCATATCTGCTTATTATAGCCGAAAAGCGGCATATCCCCGCCGCTTTTGCAAATATTTCAATTGTATTGAATTATCATTCCGCAATTTTTATTGTTTTTATTACGGGAAGATCAACAGGGACGTCCTGCGCGCCCGTCGGAGATGAGGCGATTTTATCGACTACATCCATTCCCTCGGTAACTCTTCCGAATGCGGCATATTCACCGTCGAGATGAGGCGCTGCCTGATGCATGATAAAGAACTGGCTTGACGCAGAGTCCTTTACGCTTGTTCTTGCCATTGAAAGAACGCCTCTTTCATGCTTCAAATCATTTTGAACGCCGTTGGAGGCAAATTCACCCTTTATTGAATCGGCTTCTCTGTGGTTCATTTGCTCATCGAAACCGCCGCCTTGGATCATAAAGCCTTCGATAACTCTGTGAAAAACCAATCCGTCGAAGAAATTTTCGTTGATAAGCTTTTCAAAATTTGCAACGGTAATAGGCGCCGTATCGGGATAAAGCTCCGCCTTTATAATTCCGCCGTCATTCATTTCAATTACAATATTCACTGTATTTTCCTCCTTATTTTCCTGTTTATTGCTTTCAACAGCTGTGTTTTTCGGTGTTGCGGCAGCCGGTGTATTTGCGGATGTTTTTGTATCGGCTGCCTTATTCGTATCATTCGCAGTATCGGCGCATCCTGCGCCCGATAACATAACCGCGATCAGCGTGCATATTAAAATACCGTTTTTTATCATTTTAAAAGTTCCTTTCTTACGGAAACACCGAATAAATCAATATCAAAAAATAATTTAGCCTCAGCGGCGAAAAACCGGTGCGAACGCGTGCGCGCTTGCGCTAAAGAATCAGCGTATA
>JAFLUR010000223.1 GCA_022508725.1 Oscillospiraceae bacterium | reverse complement strand
CAGAACCGATACCGACTGCCGGACCGATGCCGGCTCCGACGCCCGGACAGACAGCAGAGCCGATGCCTACCGCCGGACCGACACCCGGACCGACACCGGAGCCGGCACCCGAACCGACACAATCTCCGAAGCCGGATTCGGAAGCTTCTCCGCCTGCGGCAAACGAGCTTGAATACACCGGCGAAGCACAGGAGCTTATAACGGCGGGAAAGACCGATACAGGCGAGTGGAGATATTCTCTCGACAAAAACGGCGAGTATTCGGCAAAAATTCCGACCGGAACAGATGCGGGCGAATACACGGTTTGGTATAAATTATCGTACCGGGATAATACCGAAGCGCAGTCTTTGACGGTAACGATCGCAAAAGCCAAAGTTTATGCGGAGAAATTGCCGACGGCGGGAAGTCTCGGACGCGGCAAGACTTTGAGCGGTTCAAAGATTTCCGGCGGAAAAACGGTAAATAAAAACGGTGACGAGGTTATCGGAGGTTATTCGTGGAAAGAGCCGGACAAGACGATGAATACGGCGGGAACGTTTGAGGAAGCCGTTATATTCACTCCGGATAATAAAAATTATGAGTCGGTCGAATTTGATGTAAAGGTGGGAGTCACAACCTCTTCCGGAAGCAGCGGCGGAGGCGGAGGCGGCGGAAGAGCCCCTGCGGCAACGCCGACACCCAAGCCGGTAAAAGAGCCGAATATTCCGAGCGGCGGTAATAACGGCGGGGAGGAAGATAAATTGCCGTTTATTGATGTGGAGAAAGATGACTGGTTTTATGATGATGTAAAATATGTATACAAACACGGTTTGATGAACGGTGTGGAAACGATTATTTTTGCTCCGAATATGAACATTACAAGAGCGATGTTTGTAACGGTTATCTATCGTATGGAGGGTAAGCCGGAAATCGGTTATAAGCCTGCGTTTGAAGACATTGCGGAGGGCAAATATTATTTCGATGCAGTCGCATGGGCGGCTGAAAATAAAATAGTATTGGGATATTCCGACGCGGAATTTGCGCCCGATGATCCGATTACCCGCGAGCAAATGGCGGCGATAATATATCGCTATGCGAATTACAAAGGCTATGACACCTCATCGGAAACGGCTCTTAATTACGCCGATGCGGCGGACATATCCGAGTACGCAAGGGCGGCGGTTGCGTGGGAAAGCGAAATCGGATTATTGAACGGCTACGGAAACAATATTTTCGCACCGCAGGATAATTCTACGCGCGCTCAGGTCGCGGCGGTATTCAGACGCTTTGACGAGAAATTTAATCGATAAAAACGATTAAGTAACGCATGGTTATAAATTATCGATCAAGGATTTGATAATAATCCTTTAAACGTTGGCAGATAAAGCCGGCGGCGGAAATTTCGTATATCAAGGCAGCTGCCGCAAGACAGGCTTATAAATGCAGCCTTGCATTTGGCGGATTTTACTGAAATTCCCGACGGCAATATAATCGACGGTATGGGAAAATATACGGAGTTGTTAAAGCGACGACGGAATTTTAAATAAGGGAATTATTTATAAACAAGAGCTCTTGAAACCAATCTTAAAATATCCGGTTTCAAGAGCTTTATTTATGCAGCGTTCGGTTACGAATGATCAATTCCTTTGTTTTTGTCGATAAGGGAGGAAATTACGGCTTTTCTTGTAATAATACCGATAAATTTATTTCTTCCGTCCACAATGGGGATAAAATTCTGATTCATGACCGTATCTGTCAATTCATCTGTGTTTGCGTCTATGTGTACGGCTGAAACCGATTTATTTTTGCTTATAATATCCGATATATGTATGTTTTCGTCACATATATCTATCGAATTCAAATGCGCAGCTATATACCGGAGAAAATCCCCTTCGCTTACGCTTCCGGCAAAATCTCCGTTTTCGCTTATTACAGGCACCGATGAAAATCCGTCGGTTTCTATTTTTTCCAAACCCTCTTTTAATGTGTTTGTATCGAAAAGATAAGAAACTTCCGCTTTGGGTGTTAAAAGAAAAAGTACATTCATTGCATAAATCCTCCCGAAATACGGTATTCTTGAAAAGCACCGAAAATTTTATTTACATTTATATTATATTTAAAATCCGGATAAAAGTCAATACCGTAAAGTGAGCCTCTGTGATTCTTCATTCATCTCCGGTATTCAAAATACAGATACAATTGTGTACGGATTTTTTTTATGTTTTGAAATTTTTTTGCCGGGAGTATGTTATAAAATTATATATAATGAAAGATAATATTGATATATTGATACTTTTCGGGAATGTTCCGTAAATAAATAGTAAAAATATCTTGATATTTGAGTCAAAAAAGTATATAATGTAAATGATTAAGTTATTTTGGGAGAGGATTTTATGGAGAAGCACAGTAAAAATACATATAGGAGCCGCGGAAGCCGTAAGAGAAAAATTCTTATACGGCGGTGGACTCTTATTATTCTGGTTTTATTTATATTGTTAGGGGGTACGGCTCTTGCGGTAAGACTTATATCGGAAGATGATGACATCGTTAAGCCGCCTGTATCATCGCCGACGCCCGTTTCCGCACAGCCGTCTGAAACGCCGAGTATGTCACCGGAGATATCATTGGGACCCGATAAAGCATCTCCGAAGCCGTCCGCATCGCCTTTATCCGAGTCGGAAGAGCCGGCGGAAGCCGGAGTACCCGGAACGGAGGAACCTATCGGTATTACACAGGGAACGGTAACTGCGGCATCGGTCGAGCTTTCGTCGCCCAATCTGCTGGAGGCAATAAATAAGCCGGACGGGATAAAAACGGCGTATCTTACATTTGACGACGGTCCGACCAACAGCGTAACGTCCAAAATATTGGATACATTGAGAAGATATAACATAAAGGCAACATTCTTTGAAATAGGTTCGGGAATAGAGGCAAATCCGGATATGGCGCGCCGTGTTTATGACGAGGGACATTTGCTCGCAAATCATTCGTATTCGCATAATTACAAGAATATTTATGTGACCGCCGAGAATTTTATGGAAGAGGTAACCAAAACCGAGGAGCTTATATTAAGCATAACGGGTGAGGAAACCGTTTTCAAGCTGTTCAGATTCCCGGGCGGAAGCTTTAAGTCGGACAAGGACAGCTGGAGTAAAAACAAGCAGGAGTATAAAGAGCTTTTGAAAGAAAACGGATATGTTTACTGCGACTGGAACAGTTATAACGGCGATGCCGAGGGCGGTACGAAAACAAAGGACAAGCTTGTGGAAGAGTTGAAAAGCTCCGTGGGAACAAAAGAGGATATTGTGATTCTTATGCACGATGCCGCGGCAAAGGGTACCACGGCGGAGGCGCTTCCCGAAATTTGCGAATATCTTATAAGTCAAGGCTATGAATTTAGACGACTTGACGAATTTAATAAATAACATAAAAACATATTTAGTGATTTTGTACGAATATTGCCAAAATAAAAAAAATGCTTGATTTTTATAATATATTATGGTAAAATGTTATAGTATTATTATTAAAACTATATGGAGGTGGAAATTGTGCCCAATATTAAATCCGCAAAGAAAAGAGTTAAGGTAACAAAGAAAAAGACTCTTATCAATCAGATGCATAAGACAGCGTTAAAAACAGCCGTTAAGAAAGCGGAAGCGGCTATTGCGGCAGGAGATAAAGAAGCAAGCAAGACGGCATTCAATGCTGCCGTTAAAAAGCTCGATCAGAGTGTATCTCACGGTATTCTTCATAAAAATACCGCAGCAAGAAAAAAATCGCAGTTAGCGCTTAAATTGGCTAAGCTCGGTTAATTTGTCTGAAAATTAAATTCAAAGATTTTCCGGATATTCTGAGGAGTATCCGGTTTTTTGCGTGCAATAAAATATCCGTATCAATCCGGCAATATATATTTATTATCATATGTCCGGAAGAATAATTATATTCCCCAAATATCTGAAAAAAACAATATTTACTTGTTTTCCCTTGTTCTAAAACCTGTCCTTATATCATAAATTTATA
>JAFLUR010000222.1 GCA_022508725.1 Oscillospiraceae bacterium | reverse complement strand
CAAAAACAAAAATTGAAAAACGGAAAGCTTGATGAAAGATATACGGAAAAATTCAGGAGTATCGGAATTGACTTGTTTAATTTTTCATCAAACAAGCCTGATACACAGCCGTCGCAGGCATGGGTGGATTTTTATACCGAGTATAAGGATTTTGTGCTTGAAAACAACAGAAAACCGGGTAAAAGCGAAAGCGGGGGACGGCTTTACAGGTGGAGAAGAAGGCAGATACAAGCGATTGAAAACAATAAGTTGAATGAAACTCAGTATAGAATGCTTGAGGAGATACATTTTAGTTAAAAAATCGGAGTAATATCATGAGAAAGTCTCAGGTAAAACAGATGCGTGATATGGTAGAGATACTGTATGAGGCAGCCGGGGAAATAAAAAAATCTTTGGAAAAAAAGAATATCGAAGCAGCGCAGACTTTATTGTGTGATTCACAGGATGCGGCAATTCAAATGGGTGAATTTATCGAGGATATTGAGGGTGAGGAATGTGTCACCATAGGATATTTGGAGGAATTCTGCAATGAGCTTGTAAATATATACAACAGTTTGGATGAAATACCCGCAAATAAAGTTCACAAATTATTGCACAGGTCTGTTTTGAGAATAGAAAACAGTATCGAAAATGATATAAAGGTAATCAAAGAGATAGTATTTTTACCGTATAAGGCGTCTATGTGGGACAGTCTGGAGAGTATATGGAAAGCGGCTGATGAAGATCCGAATTGTAACGCAATAGTTATTCCTATACCATATTTTGAGAGAAATTCCGATATGACACTCGGAACGCCGCATTATGAGGGATCGGAATTTCCCGAGTATGTGCCTGTTACGGACTGGCGCAAATATGATTTGAAAGAGCAAAGACCGGATGTGATATATATACATAATCCGTATGATGACTGCAACAGGGTAACTTGTGTTTTAAGTACTTTTTTTTCGGATAAATTAGTAAATTACACGGATATGCTTGTATATGTACCGTACTTTGTACTTTATGAACCTAATCCGGACAATGAAAAGCATGTGGAGGACATAAAGCATTTTTGTATAACGCCGGGTGTAATAAATGCCGATAAGGTTATTGTACAGTCGGAAAATATGAGAAAGGTATACATAAAGAATTTGCTCGAATATTTCGGTGATACACCCGAAAACAGAAAAATGCTCAAAGAAAAGGTGCTGGGACCGGGTTCGCCGAAATTTGATAAGGCGGTCAATACGACAACAGATGATGTTGTTATTCCGGACGAATGGTTGAAAATTATTCAAAAGCCGGACGGCAGCCGGAAGAAGATTGTATTTTACAATACGAGTGTCGGAGCGTTTTTACAGAACAGCGATAAATATTTTGATAAAATGCGTTATGTTTTTAGTGTATTTAAAGAAAGCGACGATGATGTGGCATTACTGTGGAGACCTCATCCGTTGATGGAAAGTACAATTAAATCTATGAGAAAGGGTTTGTATGAGGAATATATGGCATTGGTTGCCGAATATAAAGCAGCCGGTTGGGGTATATATGATGATACCTCCGATTTGGACAGGGCGATTGCAATAAGCGATGCTTATTACGGCGATCATAGCAGTGTGGAACAGCTGTGCCGAAAAGTCGGTATGCCGGTTATGATACAGAATTGTGAGATTACGGGGGTGAATGACAATGTATGATTATTTGGTCGTAGGAGCAGGTCTGTCAGGCTCTGTTTTTGCCCGGATAATGACGGATAAAGGATATAAATGTTTGGTTATCGACCGCAGAGATCATATCGCGGGCAATGTATACAGTGAAAATATTGAGGGTATTGAAGTCCATAAATATGGTCCGCATATTTTTCATACGGATAACGAAAGGGTATGGAATTTTCTGAACAAGTATACCTCATTCAATCATTTTGTGTATTCCCCCGTTGCGAATTACAAAGGAGAATTCTACAATCTGCCGTTTAATATGAATACGTTTTATCAATTATGGAAGGTAAAAACGCCCGAGGAGGCAAAGCGGAAGATAGAAGAACAGGTCATTGAAAGCGGTATAAACGAGCCGAAAAATCTTGAGGAACAGGCTGTATCATTGGTCGGAAAAGATATTTACGAAAAATTGATAAAAGGATACACTTCAAAGCAATGGGGCTGCGACTGCAAAGAGCTTCCGGCATTTATAATAAAAAGACTGCCCGTAAGATTTGTATTTGACAACAATTATTTCAATCATCCATATCAGGGAATACCGATAGGAGGATACACAAAGCTTGTTGAAAAAATGCTTGACGGAATAGAGGTAAGGTTGGATGTCGATTATCTGAAAGAAAAAGATACTTATGAAAATATTGCAAAAAAGATAGTTTATACGGGAACGATCGATGAATATTACGATTATTGTTTCGGAGAATTGGAATACAGGAGTTTAAGATTTGAAACTGAGGTTCTGGATATTCCGAATTATCAGGGAATAGCCGGTATGAACTATACGGACAGCGAAACTCCGTATACGAGGATTGTGGAGCATAAGCACTTTGAATTCAGCAAAGGGAATGCGGATAAAACGGTTATAACAAGAGAGTATCCCAATAGGTGGGAAAAGGGCGATGAGCCGTATTATCCGATAAACAACGATAAGAATAATGAATTGTATGAAAAATACAGGAAAAAGGCTGAAAGCGATGATAAGGTGATATTTGCCGGACGACTCGGAAAATATAAATATTACGATATGGACAAGGCTGTGGCGGATATTTTTGAGTTGACGGACAGCTTGGACGGGAGGAATAAAGGATAATGATTTTGGTAGTCGGAGGAGCAGGGTACATAGGAAGTCATATTAACAAGCTGCTTAACAAAAGCGGATATGAAACGCTTGTATTCGACAATCTTGTTTACGGACATAAGGAAGCGGTTAAATGGGGAACACTTGAAATCGGGGATTTGGCTGATACAAAAAAGCTTGATGAAATATTTGAAAAATATGAAATAGAGGCTGTTTTTCATTTTGCGGCTTACGCGTATGTCGGTGAATCGGTGGAAAATCCGTCAAAGTACTATAACAATAATGTCGCGAATACGCTGCATCTTCTTGATGCGATGGTAAAGCATAACGTGAAATATATTGTTTTTTCATCAACGTGTGCTACTTATGGTGTGCCGGAGAGTATGCCGATAACCGAAGACGCCGAACAAAAGCCGATAAATCCTTACGGGCAGTCAAAGCTTATGATTGAGAAAATATTGGCAGATTATAATAAGGCATACGGTATAAATTATTGCTGTCTCAGATATTTCAATGCAGCGGGAGCGGATCCCGAGGGTGAAATAGGGGAGAGCCATATGCCGGAAACGCATCTCATACCGCTTGTGCTTGCGGCTGCTGCGGGTGACAGAGAGAATATAAAGGTGTTCGGTTCGGATTATCCGACAAGGGACGGAAGCTGTATCCGCGATTACATACACGTTACCGATTTGGCGGATGCACATTTGAGGGCGATGGATTATTTGAAAAAAGGCGGTGAAAGCACCTTCATGAATTTGGGGAATTGTCTCGGAAACTCTGTTTTTGAGGTTATAGAAACGGCTAAAAAAGTTACCGGTAAGAATATTCCCGTTGAGTTGACTCAAAGAAGACCGGGCGATCCGCCCATGCTTGTGGGAAGTGCGCAAAAAGCCGAAAAACTGCTCGGCTGGAAGCCGAAATACGGCGATATAAATTTAATATTGGAGCACGCATGGAAATGGTATTGCAATAAGGAGTATTGAGCATGACAGATTGTATTTCAAATGCCGGAAGGGATTTGATTGATTTTGTTCAAAATAATAAGTTCATAATTTATGGAGCGCATTTGGTTGCGGCAGAATTATCCGGATTTGTTTCAACCGGTACGGATAACCGTAATTTTCTCGGTTTTGCCGTTACTTCCGCCGCGGATAATCCGAAATTTATAAAGGGTCATCCGGTGCGCTGCTTTGATGAATACGAGCTTGAAAAAGACACGGCTGTACTTA
>JAFLUR010000221.1 GCA_022508725.1 Oscillospiraceae bacterium | reverse complement strand
AAAGTGCAAAATTCGCGGGAATACTTTGTGTATTTCAAGAATTTTGTGCAAAGCCTGCGGGAAAATATGCCGAAAAGATGATGATTGGAAGATACTAAACAGACTCTTATATTACTCCATTAATAAGGTTATCAAAATCAATTCCGCAATTCCGGGAACTTTCTTATACATCTGCGTATCTGCGCATACAAATACAGCGACCCCATAATAACAGTCACATCCCCGCTTTCCGCCGCCGATTTTATCGCGTCAAAGGAATTTTCGCAAAAGGCAGCATGAAAACCGGCTTTTTGCAAAATATCCGCCAAATCCTCCGCCGGCACGGAACGCGGATTATTCTCTGCCGTAATCGTATAAAAATTACTCTCTTTGAAACAAACCAAATGCTCCAAACCGGAATTTATATCCTTGTCCGCCATTGCGGCAAAAACAAAGCTTATTTTTTTCCCGGGGAAATATCGTATAAGACTGTCCTTCAATGCTCTCATCCCGTCCGGATTATGCGCGCCGTCATACACGATATTATTTCCCAAAAATTCAAATCTTGCGGGATTTTCTGCCCGGTAAATCCCCTTTTTTATATTTTCCTCCGAAATTCCGAACATGGAAGCGGTTTCGATTGCAATACACGCGTTTGATACCTGATACGGTCCGCACATATTTCTTATTTCAATATCTTTTATATCACCGTAATCAAACACTTCAAAGCTGCCGTTAAAGCTGTGAATACGGGGCTTTTTTGTTTTTATAACGGGAACCGAAAGCTCAGCCGCCGTATTTTCCATAATATCCGCCGCCGCTTTTTCTTGTTCGTCTGTTGTAACGACCACCGAACCCTTTTTTATTATACCGCATTTTTTATGTGTTATCTTCTCGATCGTTTCTCCGAGATAATCCGTATGGTCCCGCGCAATTTTTGTTATGACCGCCGCGGCGGGTGCGGGAATTATATTCGTGGCGTCCCCGATGCCCCCCAATCCCGTTTCGAGAATGACAATATCGGTATTCATACGAGAAAAATAAATAAACGCCATAGCCGTCCATATCTCAAATTGACTCGGCGCATATCCCATATTTGATGCGGATTTCGCCGCCGGTTTTATTTCGGAAAGAAGCGATAAAATATCATTATCGGAAATATCCTTTCCGTCCACCGATATCCTCTCGTTTACCTTTATCAATTCGGGCGAAATATACTTGCCCGTTCCGTATCCGGCGCAGGTAAATATATTTTGAAGAAAAGAGCATACCGAGCCTTTTCCGTTTGTTCCCGCGACATGAATAAATTTCAGCTTTTTTTCCGGGTTTCCCAAAATTTCAAGCAGAACTCTTATATTGTCAAGCCGCAGGTTCGATTCCGTCTGTCTGCTGTTTGCATAATCGATGAAATTCATACTTTCCTCTTTTCAAAATGTACATCGGGCAAAAAGCTTGCCGGAATGTACTTTGCCGCAAAATACACAATTGCCGTATGTATCGGAATATTTACAAGCGCCGGGATTATTCTTGATATAAAAATCACGCCGAATCCTTTGACCGTTTCGGTAAACAGCATACAATACAGATAAGTCCATAAAGTGGTAAGAAACATCGATATAACCGCCGCCTGAATAACAACGCACAGTATCACCTTTAAAAAGGTCGGTTTTCTGCCGTAAAGGAACAGTCCGTAAACAAACCCGTACAAAAATTCACTTATTCCGAACAGCGGAAAATATACCATACCTTTGCTGAACAGCATCATACCCAATACATCGCTTACAACGCCCATAACTCCCGCCCACACGGGACCGAGCATCATTCCGGCAAGCGCGTTCGTGATAAATCCGAACGAAATGCGCTGGGTCAAGGTCTGAAAGGACAGCAATCGCACAAACACAATATTCATTGCCGTGAGCAACGACATCAAAACAAGCTCTTTTGTACTCAATTTTTTAACTCCGAGTTTTTTTAAAATTTTCATAAAAAAAATCCTTTCTGCAAATATTACTGCAAAAAGGACAAAATTTACGGCAATACCAAAACATATCGATTTACTGTGAATTGACTGTTTTACAATCGCTTTATAATTTGTTTTACGTTCTTTCGGCAGCAACGGAATGCGAAAATAACACCGCAAGCAAACGCTTTTCGTACCAAAGACAACTTCCCGTTCTCTGATCACTTAACGCGTTATTTTCTACTTTGCTTTAAATCAAATCGGTTTTCATAACCGGTACCTGTCCATATCATATCACACGCGGAACATCATGTCAATATAAAATGTTGCATAAAAATATACAGTGCTTATATATGTAAAATCACACTTATGCATAAATTCACATCAACGGAATTACCCGATTATTCCCAATGCCGACTTTGCGAGAAAATCGGCAATATCATTGTATTTATCGCCCGAATGTCCTTTCACTTTTATAAAATTGATGTCCAACTTTTCGGACATTTTCTTATAAAGCTCAACATAAGCCTTTGTTCCGTCCTTATTGGTTTTCCATTCGCCTCTGCACCATTTTGCAATGCCCTCGTAATCGTGATAAATATCCACCGCCGGAATACCCCGCTCCGCGCAGAAACGCATCGCCGCTTCCGAACCCTTTATTTCACCCGCAACATTACGCATTTCCGCAAGCGACTTATCATCAAATTCCCCGCTCAGTCTGTATTCCTCACCTTTGTACATAATGACCGCGCCGTAGGAAAAATGCTTGTTCTTTGCATTATAACTTCCGTCCACATATGCCGTCGCCCTATCCCCGATATTTTCATTGTTGTTTGATGTATCGACATTCATAAACGCCTCGGCATCCTCTATCCTCTCAAAGCCCTTGAAAGCCGCGCCGGGGTATCCCGTCACATACCGCTTGCACTCATCCCATGATGTGAATATCCCCGTACTGCGTCCGCATCTTACGGCATAAAATTTTTTTCCCATAAATATCTTTCCTTATCCGTAAACTTTAAAATTCATTTATTTTTGCACAATATTCTGTGATACAACGGTACACCGTTATCCGCCTCTTTTATAATTTCAAGCTTCCCTTTATCTATCATTTCGTTTATACGCATTGCTGTAAAACCGTCGCTTATTCCCAAGCCGTATTTTCCGAGGACTCTGCCTATAACGACCGCTTCTCTGAATTCTCCCGTTTCGTCATCGATCTCACGTTCGATAAATTCATCGTAAAAATCTTCACGCACTCCCACAAGCCTGCCGTTTATAACCGCGCGGACAGGCGCATTTTCCTCACGGATTTCGCGCCACATCATCGCAAAGCCTTTTATATTTTCTTCCGTAAGGCATATACCGTGTTTACTGTATTTACAAAACTCCCACGGTTCGGCTTCCGACCATCCGAAATTCGAACGAATTTTCCTTCCGTCGGGCAGTTTATCGGGAAGCTTCACTATATACACCTTTCCGGTTAAACCGTCGGAAGAATAAATCTTATCCGCAAACCAATACAATCCGCAAAGCTCGTCGGGATTGCAGCTGTACCATACACGAATATCCTCACCCTGCATTGCCTTATTTAAAAGAGTTTTTAAGTTTTTCCTATGTACATCGCAAAATTTATCGTCCGACCATTCGAATGTATTATAACAATCGAACAGCTTTTTTATACATTCACCGCGTTTTTTCCAAAAATCATCTTCCGAAATATCTCCGGTACCAAGATAAAGCGGAAAACAAAATATATCCTCGGGTTTTCCTCCCATGGGCGACGTCTCTTTCCAACGCTTTCTCTCCTCGCGTTCCATGTTATCAAGCATCTCTTTGTAATCCGCCTCGTCCGGTTTTTTCTCTCCCAAAAAAATTATGGAGCTGCAACCCCCGATATAAGGACCCCTGCCGTAATTTTGAGCTATTTTCATGCTTCCGCAGGCGCTGTCGCCAAATAAAACTTCAAGCATATATTCTCACTTCCTTTCACTCAGTATAAACGTTTTCGCCTCTCCCCTTTTTATCCGGCGGTTAAATCATATCATATTGATGCCCCAATTAAATCTTGAATAATTTATGCGAAGAACAAGCTGTGAAAG
>JAFLUR010000220.1 GCA_022508725.1 Oscillospiraceae bacterium | reverse complement strand
CCGAGACCATCATGCCGGGATACACGCATCTGCAAAAGGCTCAGCCGGTGACGCTTGCTCACCACCTCATGGCTTACTTTGAAATGTTCAAACGCGACCTGTCACGTCTTGATGACTGCAAAAAGCGCACAAACGTTATGCCTCTCGGAGCCGGCGCTCTCGCAGGGACCACATATCCGCTTGACCGTGAGTTTGTCGCGGATATGCTCGGCTTTGATTCGGTCACGCAAAACTCACTTGACAGCGTTTCCGACCGCGATTTTGTAATAGAGCTTGCAAGCTGTCTTTCCATGATAATGATGCATTCAAGCAGGTTCTGTGAGGAATTGATATTATGGTCAAGCCATGAATTTTCGTTTGTTGAGATGGATGATGCCTTCTCGACAGGCTCTTCGATCATGCCGCAAAAGAAAAATCCCGATGTTGCCGAATTGATCCGTGGAAAAACCGGACGGGTATACGGTCATCTTATGGGACTTTTAACAACCATGAAAGGTATTCCGCTTGCGTACAACAAGGATATGCAGGAGGACAAAGAGCCCATTTTCGATTCCATAGATACGGTAAAACTGTGCCTTCCCGTATTCTGTGATATGATCTCGACCATGACCGTGAAAAAAGATACCATGCTGAAGGGTTCAAAGGGAGGATTTACAAACGCCACCGACGCCGCAGATTATCTTGTAAAAAAAGGACTTCCTTTCCGAGAGGCTCATGCGGTCGTGGGCAGAATGGTATTCTATGCGATAGAACACAACAAGGCTCTCGATGAATTAAGCCCGGAGGAATTTTCACAATTCTCCGATATTATAGAAAATGATATATACGATGCGATAAGTATGGAAACCTGCGTGAATGACAGAAAAATCACAGGCGGTCCGGCAAAAGAAACGGTAGATGCCGCAATTAAAAATGCTGCCGGTTATCTCGCCGATCTTGAATAATAAAAAACAGCGTGAGGTGATATATTTTGTTTTTCAAGAAAATATCCGAAACCCAAAAAAACGTTTTTGTAAAGGATATTATATTCTTTGCCGTAATATGGGCAGCTTTAAATATTTTTTCGGCAGTATATATGCTCAAGACCCGCAGTATATATTTTTGGGATTCGGCTACCTATTGGAGCATCATAAGAGGAATAGCCTCCGGCTCGATAAATCATACCCCAAAAGATATATACGATTCCATAGCCGCTCTTGACTACAATTATATAGCCGCTTTACCGGGTGCGGTGTGGACACGCGTTTTCGGAGAAACGAGATTATCGTACATTATGGGACTCACAAATATGTATTTGATTCCGGCACTTATTGCGGTGTACATTATATCAAAGCGTATCTCAAAAAGAGCCATGTTTTCCGAAATACTTGTGATCCTGCTGATCCCAACGCTTATTTTTTTGACTGTTATCGGCTTTACCGACGTAGGCGGAATTTTTCCGTGTATGATATGTATGTATTTATATTTTGTAAAGGATGATGACAAAGACGAGCTGTGGAGATTTGCGGTCATCGGCGCGCTTCTTGTTTTTGTGATATTATGGAGACGATGGTTCGCATTCTTTTCGGTATCCTTTATCGCGGCATCGTTTGCGGACGCTTTGATATTCCGAAAAAAAATTCTTCCTCCGATAATAACGGCAGTGACAAGCGGAATCATTCTTATGCTGTTTTTCAGAAATTTTGTATTTCAAAAGCTTTTAACCGATTATTCGGCTCTTTATGCCGGATATAAATTTTCTATGTCCGTTGATTTTAAGCTGATCACCCGATATTTCGGAGTGATTACGCTTCTTGCGGCGGGAGTCGGTTCTGTTCTTTCGGGAATATACAAAAAAGAAAAACGCGTTGTGTTTTTATGGACGCAAATGCTTGTATGCTTTGTTATGTTCACATCAACGCAAACTCACGGTCAGCAGCATCTCCTTTTATATATTCCCTCTCTTATTATGCTTGCGATCATTCTTTCGGATAACTGCGATGATAAGCGGGTTATCACGGCAATATCCGTGCTCGCGATTCTTAATACCGCGAACGTATATATTCCGCGCACCCAGCCCGGAAGCATCCGCGAGATAAAGCACTATGCCGTTATTCCCGATTTTTCAATGCTGCCGGTAGTCAAAGAAGGAACAGACGATATAATAAAGCTAAAGCATACTCTGGATAATTTCGTTGAGGAGGGAAAAACTCTCGGAGTTCTTGCAAGCTCATTTACGATTAACGATGATATATTAAGAAATGTCGAGCCGTCGGTGGGTATAAAACCCGAAAGGGAGGATTACATCATCGCTCTGCCGCAAGTGGATTCAAGGGATAAGGATATGACACCGCTGTATAATGCAGATTATATTATTGCGGCGTTTCCCCCGCAGACGCATCTTGAACCGGAAAATCAACGTGTCATCACCCAAGCGGTCGCAAGCTTTGCGGAATTCTCCGATTTTGCTCACGCATTTGAGGAAATTCCCGAGATGAATGCCGGGTTGCAGAATATCGAATTAAAGCTTTACAGGCGCATAAGAGACGTTTCCGAAATCGAACGGGCGGAATTTGAGGAAAAATTGAATAATTAACCTGTTCGGGCGCTGTTGCATCAGGCTCCAAAAGAAAAGACTCAAATTCGTGAAAATGATTGAGTCTTTTCTGCTTTATATAAGGAAATACCGAATAAATCAAATATCAAAAAATAATTCGGCAGCAAACCGGTGGGAGTTTATATTTGCAGGCGCGAAACGAATTTTTCCGGAAAAATAAAAAACGACCCGAAACACAAGGTTTCAAGCCGAAAATATGGTGCCGAAGACCGGGATCGAACCGGTACGGGAATTTCTTCCCACGGGATTTTAAGTCCCGGGCGTCTGCCAGTTCCGCCACTTCGGCAGATCAATTCACCACTTTTTTATTATAACACCGGTATCAAAATTTGTCAAGAGTTTTTCTCTTTTAATTACCGAAAATCAAAAAATCACAAAATTTATGCTTGTCAATAAGGAAAATGCCGAATAAATCAATATCAAAAAATAGCGTAAATCTTCGTTTTACCACTCACATGAAATATACAACCCCGCAGCATTATCAAACGCTGCGGGGTATACTTCACAAATACACAAATATTAAAGTACGATTGAATGATACAGTTAACTATATAACATCCGCTGTTCGGCAAATCCGGATATTTTTATTTTTCCGGAATTATACCGTAAGCTTATCTATCTGGCTTTCCAAAGATACGGACTGATCACTCAACTCTCGGCATGATGCGGCAATCTCCTCGGATGTAGCGGAGTTCTGCTGTACGACCTGAGAAATTCTGTCGATACCGATCTGAATTTGATTTATAGCCTCTGCCTGCTCCACAGTCGCAGAAGTAATATCGCTGACAAACGAATTGGTGCGTTCGGACAAATCGATAACCTCTTTCATAGTCTCTGCTGTACCTTCGGCAATAACCGTACCCTTATTTACCGCATCAATTGTAGCATTGATAAGATCTCCGGTCTGCTGAGCCGATTCCGCACTCTTTGCCGCAAGATTTCTTACCTCATCGGCTACCACCGCAAAGCCCTTTCCGGCAGCGCCGGCACGAGCCGCCTCTATTGCGGCATTCAACGCAAGAATATTGGTCTGGAACGCTATATCATCAATAGCCTTGATGATAGTTCTTATCTGATCGGATTTCTCCTTGATCTCGTTCATTGCACCAAGCATATTTTGAATTTCATCGTCCTGAATGGTAATCTTATTTGATGTCTGAGTTGAGATATGACTTGCTTCCGATGAATTCTGAGCGGTCTGCTGAACCTTTTCCGCAATATCGTTGATAGTCGCGGCGATCTGCTCGGTAGCCGCCGCTTGCTGAGTCGTACCCTCGGCAAGCATATTTGCAGCTTCGGTGATCTGCTCGGAACCGGTTCTTACCTCACGGGAAGAATTACCTATATTGCCGATGATGTCTTTCAAAGATTCTTCAATCTTACTGAATGATGCGCTTATCTCAACGAAATCACCGTGGTAGCTCACACCGGGATGCGCCGTGAAGTTTCC
>JAFLUR010000022.1 GCA_022508725.1 Oscillospiraceae bacterium | reverse complement strand
AAAAAGCTCGTGCACCTCTTCCTCGACCTTTTGCGTTCCGCCTCCGAAATAGCGTATATACCTGCTCCCGCATTCGGGACACACTGTGTAATTCGGCCGGACAAAGCCGCAGTAATGGCATCTGAGACTGTCGTCGTATTTATGATATGTCAGCGATATGCTGCAATTGGGGCATTTTACCTCATATCCGCAATTTCTGCAAAGCACAAAGGTTGAAAATCCGCGCCTGTTAAGAAACAGAATGGTCTGTTCTCTCCTTTCGAGATTTTTCTCTATCTCCGCCCTCAAATGCCTGCTTATGACAGAGCGGTTGCCGTCCGCAAGCTCGCACCGCATATCTATGACATCCACCGACGGCATTTCCCTGCCGTTTATCCTCTCGTCTATCGGCACATATATATATTCGCCCGTCTCCGCCTTATAATAGCTTTCGATACAGGGCGTGGCGGACGCGTATATGACCATGCTTGAATACTGCCTTGCGCGGAACTCGACAATATCCCTCGCATGATACCTCGGCGTCATATCGGATTTATAGCTTTGTTCATGCTCCTCGTCCATAATGATAACGCCTATATTGTCAAGCGGCGCAAACACAGCCGATCTTGCTCCTATGACAATATCCGCCTCTCCGCTTTGTATTCTCTGCCATTCGTCATATCTTTCCCCCATCGACAGCCTGCTGTGAAGCACGGCTATACGTCCGCCGAATCTCGAATAAAAGCGGCTCACCGTCTGCGGAGTAAGGGATATTTCCGGGACAAGAATGACGGCGGTTTTTCCGCTGCGTATAACACTGTCCGTTATACGCATATAGACCTCCGTTTTACCGCTGCCCGTGACCCCGTGCAAAAGATACGGTTTGCCCATGCCGCGGTTTTGCGTTATCGTATCGACGGCTCTTTTTTGAGAATCCGTCATCTCCGGAATCATCTCTTTGCGCCGCTCCGCTTTCATGGGATTTCTGAAAACCTGCATCTCGCTTATCTCTATAATTCCCTTTTTTTCGAGAGCCTTGACCGCGGAATGGGAGCCGCCCGAAAATCTCTGCAGATCGGATATGCTTATTTTTCCCGCCGACAAGAGAATCTCCGCCATCTTTGCCTGAACGGGCGCTCTTTTCAGCGATTCGAGCATTCTCTCCGCATCCTCCGTATCGACTATCGACGCGACCTTTACCGTGCTTTCGCTTATTCTCGACGTATCGCGGTATTCGGTTTTGATTATGCCCTCTCTTATCATCCTGTCCGCCGCGGACTTGAAATTTTCCCCCAATCCGTCCATAAGAGCGGAATAGCGTATGCCGCCTCCGTTGTCGGCAATATATCGGACAATTTTGCTTTCATTCTCCGAAAGAGGCTTGAATTTGCCGTATTCTTCGTTATCCGCGCCGTCGTATATGACCCATTTTTCGGGCTTTATCTCAATCCCCGCCGGAATGACCGCCCTGATCAGATCTATATATCTGCACAGATATTTCTGTTTCATAATAAAAATAAGATCGCGCATCTTCTCGTCAAAGACGCGTCCGCCGACCGCCTTTATAATCTCCTTCACCGTCCGCACATCGCTTGTTTCGGAAAGGTACATGACATATGCCTCCATATTATTGTTTCCCCTGCCGAACGGAACTATGACTCTGCTCCCGACCCCCGCGCCGACGTCCTCCGGAATTTTATAATCATACAGCCGGTCTGTCTTATTTGATGCTTGATTTACAACTACCCTTGCGTACATTTATCATTCAACCGTCTCGGCGTCCTCCTCCGATATGCTTGTATTGAGGTTTCGTTTTATCTCGCGCACTTCATCTCTTGTTTTTACGTTTCTTTTATACTTTACCTTGCCCTCCGCGATTTCGCGCACAGCCGCCGATACCGGTTTAAGCTCCTCCTCGCCCTCGGTCCGGTTCTTTCCGTCCGATATCATCCTTGCGCGTTTTGCCGCCATGGTAACGAGAGTATATCTGCATTTATCGTCAAGGCATTTTTCCAATACCGTAATTCCCGGGTTTGTCATAATATATCTTCCTTTCTCAAATCAAAAAATCAAAAAACCATTGTAAAAAGACAATTCTTATTTTTTCAATCTCTCCGTAAATTCCGTGTTGCGCCGGGCTCTGAATTGTTCGGCTTTCATAATTGCGCGTATGCTTTCGACGCACGACGCCAGATCGTCGTTTACCGCTATGTAATCGTATTTATCCGCGTTATCAAGTTCAAATTCCGCCGCCTTTATTCGCTCGTTTATCTGATCCTCATTCTCTCTTCCTCTCGATTCAAGCCTCCTCCTGAGCTCTTCCGTTGACGGCGGCACTATGAATATCAAAACCGCATCGTCAAAGGCTTTCTTGACCTTAAGAGCCCCTTGAACATCTATTTCGAGCAGAACGTTTTCGCCCCGGTCGAGTCTTTCCAGAACGCTTTTTTTCGGAGTGCCGTAATAGTTGCCCCCGTAGACCGCCCATTCAAGCATACATCCGCTTTCCGCCATCTCCCTGAATTTTTCGGGCGTGGTGTAATTGTATGTGACCCCGTCGATCTCTCCCGCGCGTATATTCCGCGAGGTAGTCGATATCGACAGGAACAAATTATTATCCTTATTTTTCAGAAGCTCCGCGCATACCGTTCCCTTGCCCGTTCCGGACGGACCCGACATGACAAATAAAATCCCCTGTTTCATTTAAACCGTTCCTTTCCCGTCTCCGTTTTCCTTTACCGACAATCTTGACGCCACCGTTTCCGGCTGAAGCGATGAGAGTATTATATGTCCGCTGTCCGATACTATCACCGCCCGTGTGCGTCTGCCGTAGGTCGCGTTTATAAGTATCCCCCTGTCATCCGCGTCGCGCACCATGCGTTTTATCGGCGCCGACTCGGGACTGACCACCGCAACAATTCTCTCCGCGCATACAAGATTTCCGAATCCTATATTTATAAGCTGCATATGATCTCTCCGTTTCCGATTTGATATGCGGCGGTCACTCGATATTCTGTATCTGCTCCCGTATCTTTTCGGTTTCCGCCTTTAAATCTATTACCGTCCCGGATATGTTTATATCCGCCGACTTTGAGCCTATCGTATTTATTTCGCGATTTATCTCCTGAACCAAAAAATCAAGCCGGCGTCCCGCGGGTTCTCCAGCGTCCAGAATACGGCAAAATTCATCAAAATGTCCGGAAAGTCTCACCGTTTCCTCATCGACCGCTATCTTATCGGCAAATATCGCCACCTCGGTCAATATCCTCGACTCGTCCGCCGTCCTGTCTCCCAAAAGCTCCCGTATCTTGTTCTCCAGCTTTTTTCTGTACTCCTCCTTTGACTTGGGAGAAAGCTCTTCTATTTTCGCAAGCATCCGGCGCATACCTTCCATCCGCGCTCTCAGATCGGCATACATCTTCTCGCCCTCGCGCTTTCTCGACGCGGTAAATTCTTCGACCGCCTTCATAAATACCGGCCGGACTGCGGCGTACACCTCCTCCGGATCCTCCTCCGCCGACTCGGCTTTGAAAATATCCTGAAATCCGGAAACAAGCGATACCGAAATATCGTCCTCAAGATCAAATTCATCGCGCAGAAACCGCAGAGCGTTTACATATTCCTCCGCCAGCTCCCTGTTCACCGTCACCGTCCTGCCGCCCGCGGGATTTTCGACCGAAACAAAAATATCGACCTTTCCGCGGAAAATATATCCCGCCGCGTCCGCTTTGAGCCGTTCCTCGAGAAATCCGTAATTTCTGGGCACTTTAACGGAATAATCGGAATATCTGTGATTAACCGACCTGATCTCCGCAAGAATTTTCCTGCCGCCGCATATTTCCTCGCATCTTCCGTAGCCTGTCATGCTTTTAACCAATTATAAAACACCCGCCTTTGTATGTCAATACCGGACCGCAGCGAATCGAACGCAAATATGTAAAAATCCGGTTCCGTAATCCGTATATCCGGTCACGGTATTTTTTGCACGCTTTTACGGCAAATACGCGATTTGCGGCATTTTCGAACACACCCCGTAAAAGCCGTTTGCTTTTATTATAACATACTTTTCTCAAAAAGACACTACTTTTTTTAAATTTTTTTAATTTTATTTTACCGTTGTATTCCGGTATCGATTATGTTATAATATATCAGGTATTGATGCCCCAATTGAATCTTGGATAATTTATGCGAAGAACAAGCTGTGAAAGTCAAGGAATTTCACGGCTCGGGCAAGCGGAAAAATTCAAGATTCGGTTGGAGCATCAATTAAATACGGGTATTCCCGGCTTCTGCCGAAAATACCCCCGAGGAGTTGAACGATATGCCCGGAAATAATTCACTTAACGATATACTGACATTTCTCGATAAATATTCCGAGGAGCAAAGGTCATCGCTTGACGAGCTCCGAAAGAATGTAAACGCGCTTGAAAACAGCGATATAATACATGAATACGAGCTTCTGAAAAGCGAATTCGACGAGCTGTCAAAGGAAAATGCCGCCGTGCGGGAGCGGGCGGACAGGCTTGCGGCGGAAAACGCGTCTTTACGCGGCGCCGTCGCGGGGCAAATATTCGATATGCGTATGTCGGCTATCAAAGCAAGCCGTAAAAATCTCGAAATATTATTCGGCAGATACGAAAATGCCGCGCTTGACGCGCTGTCGGAATTTGAGATGCGCGCAAGAGCCCGTATAATCGCTTTGCAGTCAGAGCTTGACCGTCACCACTGCGAAACGGGTGCAAGGCTTACGGCGGAGCTTAACGATCTGAGCCGCAGAATCGGTGAGGCGGCGGCTGCCGAACGCGCTCTCCATACGGGGAAAGCGTTTACCGATGAGGAAAATCGGTATACGAACGACCTCGCAAACGCCCCCATGCCGGAGGAGCACATGAAAAAAGCGTCGCGCAGAAACAATCTCGAAAGCTTTATAGGCTCAAACCTTATAAACAAAATAGGCATAGTCCTTATCGTTATCGGAGTTATCGCCTTTCTGCGATTTTCCTCGCTCCGCACGCCCAACGAAATAAAAAGCGCGGTCATGCTTTTGTTCGGCGCGGCGTTCATAGCGGCGGGAGAATTTATGAACCGCAAAAATCCCGGACACTTTTCGGTGGGATGCACCGCCTGCGGTATTGCGGCGCTTTTTTCGACTCTCGCGGTAAGCTGCTTCGGATTCGGGCTGCTGTCCGCATACCCTTTTATCGCGCTGTGTATTCTTATAACCTCCGCCGCCTTTATGCTTTCGATCCGGTACGATTCCCGGACGATATTCATATTCGCACTCCTCGGCGGCTATATGCCCATCACGGCCGTATTTGAAAAAAACGGCATGATATACGCGGCGATGGTATATTTTATGATACTGAACATATTTTCGCTTGTTTCCTCTTTCCGTATGCGCCGCACCCTATGCGCCTTTGTCGGAACTCTCCTTAATATTGCGGGCACGTTCTTTATCAACATATATACCGGCATAAACGCGCCGGAATACGGTAATGCCGCCGCGCTTGTCGCATATAACGCCGCCGCCTTTGCGATATACACCGCCGTTCCGATAATAAGCATAAGGCGCAGCAAAGAAGAACTGCGCATACCCCATGCCGTTATGCTGATGATAAACACGGCATTCGGCTCGCTGGCATTGTATATGCTGACAAGCAGATTTTTCGGCAGCGGCGCGTTCGGCATACTCTCGCTGATATTGACCGCCGTGTATGCCGCGGTCGGATATTTCGCCGGAAACAATAAAATGCGTCCGATGTTTCTCGTAACGGCTCTCGCCTTTTCGGTGATGATAATACCCTTCCAATTCGGGCGCGCATGGGTAAGTATCGCATGGCTCGCCGAGGGAACGCTGCTTGCGGTGTACGGAATACTGAAAAACGACAAATTCTTCTCACGGTGCGGATTTCCGATATACGCATTGTGCATTTTGGGATTTATCATAATAGATATGCGGTTTATTTTGGAAGATGTTCTGTTTGGCGGGAATTTTCTGTTTTTTTCGAAATACACGGCGATAACCCTTTCCGCGGTAATGATAACGGTATGCTTTTTGTACAAAAACACAAAAAGCGGATTCGCGCGCGGATTTAAGTATCTGTCCGCAGCGGGACTGTGGTTTTATATCATATATATAAGCCGTAAGGTGTGGGAAATATCCATACGTCTTGAAGCGGTGGGCATATTCATGTTTTTGATACTTACGTTCGCGCTTGCGTTTCTGCTTTTGAGAGTCCGCGCGGTACGCGATACCGGCACGAAAATAATCGCGTACATTCTCTATTCTGCCGGACTTATCGGAGCGCTGTTTATCCGCGCAGGTCTCGGCGCAGGTTTAAGTCCGGGCATGAAGATACTGTACGGCGCGGTTATCGTTTCCGGCGATATTCTCTGCGCCGTTGCCGCCGCCGATTTTGCGGGGCATATCGCGCAGAATTCAAAATTCGGAATACAGTGGTACCCGCCGATCGTGTCGGTTTATGTCATAATTCTTATCTCATGCTGCTTTATGCTGAGCTTCAGGCTTTATTTTACCGACACCGCCCTCACCCTTGCGTATGCCGGAGCCGCCTTTATATCCATAATGCTCGGCTTTGTCCGCAAATTCCCGTACCTGCGCCGTTTCGGGCTTGCCCTTGCGCTGCTTTCGGCGGCAAAGCTGTTTATTCTCGACCTGTCCGGTCTGTCCGACGGTCTGCGGATCGTCTGCTTCTTTGCGCTGGGCGCGTCATTTATGGCAATATCACTTGTATACCGCAACTTTGAAAAGAAATTTCTTTCTTCGGAAAACGGAGTAAAAATCAACGCGGACGGAGGCGAAAACGATGATAAATAAAATATGTAAAGCAATAATATCAAAAATGATATTTATAATATCCGCATTTGTATTTCTCCCCGCAATTCCCGTTTCCGCGCATACCGCGGTTATCGACATTCCGGAAGATATATCCGGCTATACCGCCGTGCCGATAGACGCGCAGATGTACAGCTTGCTGCGTCCCGATTTCGGAGATATCCGGCTTTATGACTCAGGCGGAAACGCCGTGCCGTATTTCATACACACCCTCCGCACACCCGCGGACGGCACGGCTGCGGATAAGGTATATCCTCTCGCAAAATCGGACAGCTTTGTAAAAAACGGGGCTTTGTATATCGACTTTGCCCTCGCCGGGGAATATTCTTCCGATATACGCGCATCGGGCATGGCGCTTGTCTGCGGACCCGGAAGCTTCGCGGTGTCCGCGCAGATAAACGGCAGCTATGACGGACTTGTATGGACGTATATATGCGATGAAAACATATATTCGGTCGAAACGGCGGAAAAGCTCTCGATAAGCTTCTCCGAACCGCAAAAATACACTCATTACCGCATACGCCTGTCAAACGGCAGAACCGTCCCGCAGATAACCGGCGCGGAGCTGCGCTTTCGAGAAGATATACCCGACGGAATAAAAATAACCTCCTCATGCGATATCGAATACACCGCGGAGGAGGACGGGAAGAATACGGTAATACGCCTGCCGTCGGCAAAAAATATGATCGTTGACCGTTTCATAATCGAAACAGACGATATGTTCAGCCGCAGCGTTTCATACCCGGGCGGCAGTCAAATCATACGCCGTCTCGATTTTGACGGAGAAACGATCTCCGATACCGAAATAAAGCCCGGAAATACGAAAATACCGGAGAATTTCACGCTGAACATATACAACGGCGACGACGCGCCGATAAATATAAAAGGCATAAAAGCGGTGTATTATGAAAATTATATTATTTTCAAAACCCCGTCCCCGCCGTGCCGGCTTGAATTCGGCGACCCGGAGCTTTTGCCGCCCGTGTACGACATTGAGAATTACAAGGATGAGATATTAAGCCGCCCGCTTGCTTTTTCGGATTTTTCCGATATAAGCGTTTCGGAAACGCCCGAACCGGGACACCGCTTTAATTCCCGGCTTATATTCAATATCTCGGTATGCGCGGCGGCGGCGCTTCTTATTGCGCTTATCGTCGCGGCGCTGAAAAGAACGGGGAAATCAAACGGATAAAAAATAACAAATATCGGAGGGATAAATATGGCATTTGACGCACTTGCGGTAAAGGCTCTTGTCCGGGAGCTTCAAATACTTACGGGCGCAAGAATAGAAAAGGTACACCAGCCCGAAAGGGACGAAATAATTCTTCATATACGCTCCCGCAGCGACACACACAAGCTTGTGATAAGCGCAAGCGCCGCTCATCCGAGAGTTCATTTTACCGGGGAAACCAAAAAAAATCCCATGACTGCGCCCATGTTCTGTATGCTTCTGCGAAAACATATACAAAGCGGAAAAATAACGGGAATATCACAGGAGGGATTTGAAAGGATCATATATATTGATGTGGAAAGCCGTGACGATATGGGCGAACCCGCGCGAAAAAGGCTTATTGCGGAAATAATGGGCAGACACAGCAATATAATCCTCGTAAACGATGAAAACCGCGTCATCGACAGCATAAAGCATATAGATATGACGGTAAGCTCGGTCCGGCAGATAATGCCCGGATTTACCTATACTCTGCCGCCCGCGCAGAACAAAACCGTACCGTCCGACCCCGGACTGCTCGATATCGACCTTTCGGAAAATATCCCCTCCGGCACACGCGCCGACAAGGCGGTCCTGGATAAGATAGGCGGGATAAGTCCGCTCACCGCCCGCGAAATAGTGTATTCCGCCCTCGGTACGACCGCAAAATGCATAGGCGAGCTCAACGAGGGAGAAAAAGCGCAAATTCTAATATACACAAAGAAAATATGCGCCGAGCCGGATTTTTCCCCATGCATGATAACCGACGCGGCAAGCGGCAAAATAATCGATTTTTCCTCCGTGGATATAAAGCAGTACGGCGGCGGAGCAAAAATAACGCGCCCGCAGAGCATGAACAGTCTGCTGTGCGAATTTTATTCCTCACGCGACTGCGCCGACAGAATGAAGCAAAAAAGCGCCGATCTCGTAAAGCTTCTCACAAACAACACCGAACGCATACGCAAAAAGCTCGCGCTGTATCAAAACACCCTGAAAAATTCCGAAAGCAAAGAGGAAAACCGCATAAAGGGCGACCTTATAACCGCCAATATATATAAAATAAAGCAAGGCGACAAAGAGGTTATCGTTCAAAATTATTACACCGGCGGCGAAATGCCGATAACGCTCTCCCCCGAGCTTTCACCCTCTCAAAACGCGCAAAAATATTACAAGCTTTACAATAAGGCAAAAAATGCGGAAAAGGAAATGACGCCGCTTATAAGTGCGGCGGAGGCGGATATCGAATATCTCGAAAGCACATTGTCGGCGGTTATGAACGCCGAAAGCGAGGACGATATAAACGATATACGCGCCGAGCTTGCCGAACAGGGGTATATCCGAAAACAAGCCGCGTCAAAAAAACAAAAATCAAAACCCAAGCCGCTGCATTTCAGAAGCTCGGACGGCTTTGATATATATACCGGAAAGAATAACACCCAAAACGATTATCTCACACTCAAATTTGCCAACACATCCGATATATGGTTTCATACCAAAAATATACACGGCTCCCATACGATAATAAAGCTCGGCACCGACAAAGACGTTCCCAAAAGCACGATAACAGAGGCTGCCCGTATTGCGGCATATTACTCCAAAGCGCGCAATTCGTCCCGTGTGCCGGTCGATTACACCGTTATCAAGAATGTAAAAAAGCCGTCCGGAGCAAAGCCGGGAATGGTAATATACGACAAATACAATACCGTTTACGTCACGCCGGAAAATCCGCAAAGCAGCTTCGTCGGAGATGATGTCACAACAGGCGCCGCAAAGTCCGGAAAAGATCAAAACCCGCGGGTTTAAAAAAATGTCCCGGATTTTTTAAAAAAATGCTTGTATTTTTCATACGGATGTGTTATACTGATAAAGATTGTATAAAATAATATATTGCAAGGAGGATAGATTTACATGACTACTCTTTTTATCACACTGCATATCATTGTAACGATTTTACTTATAACGATAGTATTGGTCCAGGAGGGCAAGGATCCGGGCATGAGAGGTATCGCGGGCGCTTCCTCATCCGAAAGCGATTCGTTCTTTTCAAAGAATACCGGAAGAACCAAAAAGGCGTTTATGATCAAGGTTACATCGACATTCGCCGTTTTGTTCCTTATAACAACGATCGTGCTTGTTATACTTACAGCTTCAATTTGAAAAATCAAAAAGTCGGAAAAACCGCGCAAGCGGTTTTTTTGCTGCGCCGCAAAAGGCGGGGTTTGAGAAAACCCCGCCTTTTTGCGTTTGTAATTCAACTTATTTTTATAATTGTATAATTATGTGATTTTATAGTATATTTTGATATATGCTGTGTTATTTATGTACAAATTTTAAACAAAATTTAAACTTATTTTATTATTTATTGACAAAATATGCTTTATATTATAAAATATATTCTGTGTATTGTAAATTGAAATTCATATAAATTTTTATACATACTTTGCTTATACGGCATATCCCGACATATTTTTCCGTATCAAACCGCCGTATCCATATTTAAACTTTTTACGAAGGTGAAATTTCAGATGAAAAACACTCTGTTAAAATTCGCGGTTATTATTTTTCCGCTTATATTTATATACAATAATCATGTATATGCCGAAAACACCGTAAAAATAGGCTATCATTCCGACTTATTCATCAATACCGACGACTCCGGCAAGCTTTACGGATACGGAATAGATTATCTCCAAAAAGTATCTCAGACAACTGGACTCGACTTCGAATATGTTCGCACAAACGATGCCGCATCCGCTCTTGAGCTTCTCGATAAAAACGAAATAGACATGGTTTTTCCCGCTTCCTACTCCGATATACCGGAAAACGGAGGCTTCCGGCTCAGCTCTCCGTCAATATGCAGCATATACGGCGCCGTTTTCTGCCTTGACAGCCGCGGCGATCTGTTTTTCGAGGATTTCGACGTTTTTTCGCACATAACCTTCGGTATGGTCGAGGGTTCCGCATATGAACCGCAGTTCCGCGATTATTCGTTCGTTCACGGATTTACTCCCCATATCGTTAAATTCGATACCTCAGCCGAGCTTGCCGCCGCTCTTGCCGATTGCAGCATAGACGCCGCGGTCGATAATATCATCCGCGCCGGAAACAACACAAAAACGCTCGGCGTTCTCAATGTCACGGAATGTTTCTTTGCATACCGCCGTGACGATTATTTTCTTTCCGAAAAAATAAACAGAGCTTTATACGAAATAAATTACTCCTATCCCGATTTCCGGCAGTCGCTTTCCGAAAAATATTTTTCACTCGATATGAACACCTCCTTTTCAAGGGAAGAGGCGGAATTTATAAGCTCCGCCGGAGTGATCAACATAGGCTGTCCCCGAAATATGCGCCCGATATCCTACATTGCGGAAAACGAACGCCTGAGCGGAATATCCCCCTCCGTTCTGAGACAGCTCGAAAATATATCCGGACTTCAATTTAATCTTGTTCCGCTTCCCGAAGGCTCCGTTTCAAATCAGTATCTTGAAGAAAACAGCATCGATATGCTCATATACACCGGCTATGAAAGCTCGGAGATCATTCCGCAGAATTTGCTCCATTCCGTTCCTTATATGAGTATTCCCTCCATGTTTGTCTGCCGCCGGGGCGAGTCGCCCGATCCGCAGAAAAGCCAGCGCATTATCGTTCTTGAAAACTCAATGACACTCTCTTTGTTTTTAAAAAACCTGTATCCGAAATCACAGCTTAAATATTACGACAATATGTCGGACGCGATGGATGCGGTCAAATCGGGTGACGCCGATTTTCTTGTAAACGACCAATACAGCATAGAATACTATCTGTGCAAACCGAAATATTCCACCCTGTCGATAGTTCCGTTCGAATCGCTCCGGTATTCCACGGGACTTGCCGTGGTCACAAACACCAACCCGGACACTTACACGGACCCCGCCGATTCCATGCTTATAAACATAATAAACAAATCGGTAAAAAAGCTTGACCGCAATGCCGTTTCAAGAATTCTGACCGCATACGGCTCACCGTCGTCATATAAATTTTCCTTTGATGATTATATATATTTCTACCGCATATATATAATCTCGTTTTCCGTGATATTGACAGCCGCGGTCTTTCTTGTAATATATATCCTGCGGGCGGGAAGGAAAAGAGCCGCCGCCGAACGCGAAAACATATATATAATGAACTGCATTATAAACGCTCTCGACGGGATAGTATGCGTTGTAAAAACATCGGACGGCAGCATGGATTTTATAAGCAGCAGGATCCCCGGTATTATTATGCCCATGACCCGAAACAAGTCCGGCGTTTACAGCCGCGAAGAATACCTGAGCATTATACATCCCGAGGACGCGGATGTGCTCAATTATATCTTCAATCCGGAAAATATCACCGATACGCATTTTTCGGCAAAATTCCGCATAGCGTGCAAATCGGGGGGATATATACCCGTGCTTATGCGCTGTTTCGTTTCGGAAAATACCGACGAGATCTACGGCGTGATAACAAAATACTGCTGATATTATCGGACAGGGTTCGTTTTCCGCTACCCTGTCCGTTTTTCCGGTTTCGGCAAATCGCATTTAATTATTTTTCAATATCATTTGACAAGAGCTTGTATTGTATGATAAAATAATACGGTAAAGCGTTTTGCGGGCAAAATACCCTGATTGTGAATTCCGACGATCGCGCGGAGCTTTATAAACGCATAATTCGGCGTCGGCAAGACAATTCAACAAATTACGGAAAGGATCTCGGATAAATATGATTAATATGCGGACAGCGCAGATATGCGTTTTGCTTTCGATCGTTCTGCCGCTTTCTTCATGCGCAGAAAATACCGCAAACGTTTCCGGTATACTCGAAAATATAAAAAACGCGGAGTCGGTAACCTTGAATTCCCGGCCGTCATCGATAAAACGGCGCACCGATATATCTTATGACAACAGCTTGTGCGGCTTTAAAACCGAAACATGGAACACTGAATTTTCACAGCCGGAATACACCGTATACACAGCCGACACCGAAACGGAGCTTTTCTCTCTGCGTCCGGCGGACCCCGGCGGCATATCCGGAAGAAGCTTTGATATGTACGCATTATACGAAGGCGCTGAGCCTGTGGGATATATACAAAGCGATGTGTTCCGCGGCAACGAATCATACATAATATATGACAAAAACGGAAGGTACGCTTTCTGTGACATTGAAAAAATCAGACGGGATAAAGGAACGGTTTTCGGCGAATTCAAAATCATCTCCTTTGACGATGAACTGCTGTATACGTTGGACGTTTCACAAAATGCTTCATCTCCCGGCGACGATGAAGCATATACGAATATGAGGCTCGACCGTATGCGCCCCGACGCGCAGACGGATATTTCCGCCGTCGCCCTCGCTTTCATCATAGACACCGAATATCATACGGAATATCTTAAAAGAAAAGACGAAGAAAACAAATGCAAAAAATAAAGGAGGACATTATCATGGATACACCGAAGGTCGCCGTTGTTATGGGCAGTGATTCGGATTTTGACAAGCTTAAAGGATGTATAAAAGTTCTGCGGGATTTTAATATAGAGGTTTGCGCTCATGTAATATCGGCGCACAGAACGCCGGATGCGGCGGAAAAATTCTCAAAAACCGCCGCGGATAACGGTATTGAGGTTATCATTGCCGCGGCGGGAAAAGCGGCTCATCTCGCAGGCGTTCTTGCCGCATCGACAACCCTTCCCGTTATAGGCATACCCATCAAGTCCTCGACAATGGACGGACTCGACTCTCTGCTTTCAACGGTCCAGATGCCGTCCGGTATCCCCGTGGCAACGGTCGCCATAGACGGCGGAGAAAACGCAGGCATACTTGCCGCTCAGATACTCGCTCTCAAATACGATTATTTAAAGCCCATGCTTGCCGATTTCAAAAAATCCATGGCGGAAAAGGTCGGGGAAAAGGATAAAAAAATAAAAGAGCTTGTTAGGGAGCTTTAGAGCCTGTTTGTATTCCTCCAATCGTTGGATTTTTGAGTGGATTTTTCTGCCGG
>JAFLUR010000219.1 GCA_022508725.1 Oscillospiraceae bacterium | reverse complement strand
TGGGAATGTATCTGACCGCGCTTGTTCTTTTTCTGCTTGTTTTGACTGCGGGAGTGCTGATGATTGCAAGCAGCATGAACAGCAGCGTAGCGCAGCGGACAGAGTTTTTCGGTATGCTGCGTTGCATCGGTGCAAGCAAAAAGCAGATTATGCGGCTCGTTTGCATGGAAGCGCTCAATTTATGCAAGACGGCTGTTCCCGTTGGCGTGGGACTCGGTATTGTTATAACATGGACCTTGTGTGCGGCGCTCAAGGTTTTATCCGAGAAATATTTCGGCGATATGCCTTTGTTTAACGTAAGCGCGATAGGAATTGTTATGGGAATTGCCGTCGGACTTATGACGGTGCTGTTGGCTGCAAGCTCTCCCGCAAGAAAAGCTTCAAAGGTATCGCCGCTTGCAGCGGTTTCGGGTTGGTCGCAAGCTTACCCATACATCCCGGGAAACGCGTCGGCTGTAAAGGCATACAAGGCAGCAAATACACGGTTTATGAAAATTGATACGTCTCTGGGTATTCGGCACGCTAAACAGAGCAAAAAGAATTTTATACTTATGTCCGGCTCGTTTGCGCTTAGTATTGTATTGTTTTTGGGTTTCTATGTACTCATTGATTTTATGGGTAACGCCATAAGACCCATGATGCCATACACTCCCGATATTTCAATCGTGAGCAAAGACAACACCTGCTCGGTAGACAAAAATCTGGTTTCTGAGCTTACCGGCATTAGCGGAGTAAAGCGTGTGTACGGCAGAAGCTTCAGGTTTGACGTTCCCGCTGAAATGAACAGTGTTAATGATAAGGTTACTTTTATCTCATACGAGAATTATCAGTTCAACTGGGCTGACGAAAAACATTGGTCGTCCGACAAAAGAGGACTTGAAAAGGTTCTTAAAGAGGACGGATATGTATTGGCGGTTTATCGTCCGGACAGCACTTTAAAAGCGGGCGATAAAATACAAACGGAGCTTGGTGAGGTTACTGTCGCGGGAATATTGGAGCATTGTCCGTTTGACGCGTTGGACGGAAATGAAAATCTTGTCTGTTCGGAAAGCACATTCAAAGCGCTTACCGGCGAGAGCGATTATACGATTATCGATATTCAGCTTACAAGTGATGTGACGGAAGATAACATAAACGAAATTCGCGCTCCGGTGGGAAATGATGTAATGTTTTCGGACCAAAGACAGGGAAACTCCAACGCAAGAGGCGTATATTATTCCTTTGCATTGTTTGTATACGGTTTCCTTGCGGTCATTGTCTTGATTGCGGTGTTTAATATTATGAACAGTATATCCATGAGCGTGTCCGCGAGAATGAAGCAATACGGGACCATGCGCGCGATCGGTATAAGCATAAAGCAGCTTACAAAAATGATAGCCGCCGAATCGCTGACCTATTCCGTATGCGGAAGTATTTTAGGGTGCATTATAGGCTTACCGATAAATCGGTTTGTGTTTGAGTCGCTTATAACCAATCACTGGGGAACCGAATGGACGGTTCCTTACGGAGCGATTGCGGTTATTGTACTGTTGGTGATTGTTGTTTCTGCCATAGCGGTTTATGCTCCGTCAAAGAGTATTAAGAATATGTCGATTATAAGAACGATAAGCGTTCGGTAGATTGGAGGGAAGCATGATGAAAAGCTATCTCAGTCTTATTCCGATTTCAGCAAAGGTTCGAAGAAAACAGAATCGCTTAACCGTTATTTGTATTATACTTGCGGTGTTTCTTGTGACCGTAATATTTTCTATGACCGATGTATGGCTGACCTCCGAGAAAGCGGGTCTGATAAGAAAACACGGAAATTATCATATAATCCTTAATAATGTGTCTGAGGATACCGCCGGACTTATACACCGGCGTGATGATATTGCAGCTTCCGCACAGTATGGCAGCATCAATGATGATGGTGCGGAAAAATATTATATTAACGATAAAATAACAGCGTTGTATGGCTCCGAACAGGCGTACATTTCGGATATACGAAATTTTGCGACAGACGGCGAATATCCGCAAAACGACAGCGAAATAATGCTGAGCGAACAGGCAAAATCGGATTTTAACATGAGCATTGGTGACAGCGTTACAATAAACACTCCCGCCGGAGATTTTGTCTGTACCATATCCGGCTTTTGCGATGACAGCATTGAGCTGAGAGACAGAAATGAAATGATATACGCGTACACGAATATTGAATCCTTTTTAGGCATAGGTGAAGCAAACGGTAAGGAATACACTCCCCGGTATTACATCCAATTTGACAAGGGAGTCAAAATCAAAAGGACTGTCGCGGAAATAAAGGCGCAGTATAATCTTACAGACGGGAATATAGAAGAAAATATGATTATTCTCGGGTTGTCCGGACAGAGTACAAGGCAGCAAATGACCGGACTGTATCCGCTTGCAGCGGTAATGTTTATACTTATTTTAACAGCCGGTGTTCTTATGATTTCAAGCTGTATGAACAGCAATGTCGCTCAAAGAACGAAATTTTTCGGTATGCTCCGATGTATCGGTGCAAGCAAAAACCAGATTATTCGATTTGTACGTCTTGAAGCGCTGAATTGGTGCAAAACCGCAATTCCGACAGGCTGCGGCTTGGGCGTTGCCGTGACATGGCTTTTATGTATAATACTCGGATGTTTGGTAAAAGGTGAATTTTCCGAAATTCGGTTCAAATTCAGTATAATCGGAATTGCGTGCGGTGTTGCGGTCGGAATTATAACCGTCCTTATTGCGGCTCATTCTCCGGCGAAGCGGGCGGCAAGAGTATCACCTGTTTCGGCAGTATCGGGAAATGTCGATAATGACAAAAAAATTTTCCGCGCGGCAAATACGCGCTTGTTCAGGGTTGAAACCGCAATCGGCATAAATCACGCAGTATCGGCAAAGAAAAATTTAACGCTTATGACACTTTCGTTTGCGTTTACGATTATTCTGTTTTTCAGCTTTTTCGCAGGCTTGGATTTGGCGCGCGCTCTTTTACCGTATTCGGAAAGCTTTAAGACGGACGTTGCAATTACAAGTGCGGCTTTGGAAAATGATTTGGATAAGAGCATGAAAACGCAAATGGAAAATGTTGCGGGAGTTAAAAGGGTTTTCTCAAATTCGTTTGCGCTTGACATTCCCGCTGAAATTAACGGAGTCGGGACAAGCATTGATTTGATTTCATACGATACTTCCCTGCTTGATTGGGGCAAGGAGTCGCTTGTAAGCGGTGATATGTCAAAGGTGTACGGAAACTCGGATTATCTGCTTACCGCATTTAACAAAGACAGCCGGCTTGATGTCGGCGATAAAATTAAAATAGACGGTAATGAGCTTGAGATCGCGGCGGTATCTTCCGAAAGCATAGGCGGGGGTGTTCGTCCGACGGTATATTGCTCGGAAGAAACCTTTACACGCTTGACGGGCGAGGAAAATTATATGCTTCTTAATGTAATGCTTGTGAAAGGCGCAACGGAGGAAACCGTTGATGAATTGAAAATCATCGCAGGCGACAATGAATTTGCGGACAGACGAGAGGAATATACAACCAACTATTCATCTTATTGGGTATTCCGTATCTTCGCCTACGGCTTCCTTGCGATTATTGCCTTGATTATGATTTTCAATATTATGAACAGCATTTCCATGAGCGTATCGGCAAGAATTAAACAGTACGGCGCAATGCGATCTGTCGGAATGAGTGTGCGTCAGCTTACGAAAATGATTACTGCCGAAGCGGCAACCTATGCCGTATGCGGACTGATTATCGGGTGTGCCGCCGGACTTTATTTACATAAGCTGATAATAACGAAGCTTATTTTGGAGCATTTCGGCGGAGTGTGGAAATTTCCGACATCCTCGATGACAATAATTCTTGCGATGGTTGTTCTGTCCTGCATATTGGCGGTATATGCTCCGTCAAAGAGAATTAAGAGTATGTCGATAACCGATACAATTCAAGCGCAGTAAGGCGGTTATCGGTGTTAAGAGCCTGTTTAGTATCTGAGATCGTCAGATTTTTGAGCAGATTTTTCTGCCGGCAAAGTGCAAAATTCGCAGGAATACTTTGTGTATTTCAA
>JAFLUR010000218.1 GCA_022508725.1 Oscillospiraceae bacterium | reverse complement strand
AGAAAAATCCACTCAAAAATCTAACGATTGGAGGAATACTAAACAGGCTCTTAAAATTAATCTCTCAAGATCTCCTCAAAATTGTATAAGAGGCGGTCTTGATTTTTTAATACTAAGAGCCTGTTTGGCATCCGATGGTTCTTCCGGATACCGAACAGGCTCTTAAAAATCCGATAAAAAACGGAACAACGAAACATTCCGTTTTTATCGGATTTTGGTTGAAACGCCGGGACTCAAAGACAATTCACTGAAAAGCATAATCTTTTCTGCGTGTTCGCCCTGTTTTTCCGATTTGACGGCAAATATCTTATACCGTAAATTTCTCCGCCAACGGTTTCATGCCGCTTATTGAATCCCATACAAAAATTTTTACTCCCTCTGTGATCTCCATGTCATCCAAAACAGCAACGCCGTCGGTAAATTCTACCGAATAAATCTCGGCGTTTGTCATAATATTATCCTCATCGTATGTGACTGCCGCAACGAGCGCCGAAGTTACGCTCTCGTCCTTCGCATTGAGAGTAAGTTTACCGCTCGATGCATCATAGTCCGTATAAACCTTAATATAATCCTCTTTGCTTACCGTTGC
Organism: Oscillospiraceae bacterium; assembly: GCA_022508725.1. GTDB lineage: Bacteria > Bacillota > Clostridia > UBA1381 > UBA1381 > JAFLUR01. The sequence goes on along the minus strand of JAFLUR010000218.1, from coordinate 3,485 downwards.
TGTCTTTGTTATTTCTCTTCTGTATGCCGAAATATTTATTGAAGCGTTCTCATACCCTGCCGAAGAAATTTTTGCGGTATATAAACCTGTCGGAAGAATAAACTTCGCCGCCGCATCCGCTCCCGTCTTTGACGAAAGGTTATCGATTTTTACCTCCGCATTCGCAACAGCCGCTCCGTCCTCCGTTTTGACGTTAACATACAGATTTGACAACGCGCATGCATTTGTATAAAGCTTAAGATTATCTATGGCGATATATGTGTTTCCGCCCTGCCCGAAATCACCTCCGAGCTGCAAAAATTTGAGCGCAAATATCGAATCCGCTTTTGTTTCGAGAGATTCCACCGAAAGAAGAGTACCGCTTGCGTCTTTGAGAGCTCTGTAGTATCCTCCGTTATGATATATCAGCGAATATCCGTACCACTCGTTCTTTTCAATGCCGAGATTTTCCGCCGAAACGGAGTCTATCTCGTTTTCATTTGCATCCTCAATTAAAATATAAGGATGCATTTCACTTTGCTTATTGTAATTATATGCGTACGGTATCATAAAATCGAACGAAAATACGGTATCGTATTCCAAAGAGGGCGCCGGGACTCCGACAAACTTCATATATCCGTTCCTGCCGCTTGTCGCAAACTGCCCCACTCCGCATTTGAGATACGCATCTTCCTTGTTGTATATAACGGAAAAGCCCGATGCTCCGTCTCCGCCGCTGTTTCTTCCGCCTACTCCGTAGATGATTGCTCCCTTTGTGATTTCTTGGGAAGCGCCGGACTGGAAGATACCCAATTCCGAATATTCGGATTCGCTGAAATCGAGATTGACGATATAATCCGACGAATCGAGCGTCTCGTATTTAAGTCCGTGTTCTTCCGCATAAATATGCATGCCGCTTTCGGCATAGCAGTATATTTTTATCCCGGAAAAATCATTTGCTTCGATATCCTCTATATTGTCGTAAACGTAAAGAGCTTTTATCGGAGAGTTATCCAAAGCTCCCGCCGCAATTCCGATTATTTCGATTCCGTTTATCTCCGTCGGAATACGCGCCGTTTCGTTATCCGATGTATATCCCGTTATATATCCTTTCTCGTCACATACAAAGCCGGTATTTACTTTTATTGTGAATTTTTCGGTAAATCCGCCGCAGACAACGCTGATGATCTGTTCTCCCGCGCGAGTCCCGTCATAACCCGTGACCGAATAATCATCGGTATATTCGTACGTTTCGTCATCGTAAAGCTTTTTTACCGTAATTCCCGTAAGATCGAGTCTGTCGTCTATATTATATTCCGTTTTTAACGGCGGGGTTATTTCAATTCCGATGAGAGGAGCCTTAAATATATCCTCCGAAAGATAAAAGCCTATATGCGGCGGCTGATTATACGCGGTCTGCTCAGCCGCAACGCCGCTTCTGTAAACCGGGTCGTGCATAAGAGTCGGCAGTTTGTAATTTGTAATCTCGGTTGTTGTAAATATTCGCACCGCGCTGTTATTTGACAGCGGATAACATACCTCTTCTCTCCAGTCTCCGAACAGATCCGCCTGAAGCGCCGGGGTCGCTTTGGTTCCGTTTATGCTTACGCATCCGTTCGCACTGAATATATTCGACATTTTCGAGCCGTTCCATGATGCTATCGTCGTTGAGTCGAGTAATTCGTCGTAAAGGTCCTTATCCCAGAATATTCGGAAATTCATGGAGGAACCGATGTTTGCGGGCGTAAAGACTCCGCCTCCGACAGCGGTATACGCTCCCGCCCTGCTTGAATTCACTTGATAATATCCGCCGGCGCCCACATTCGCCATAATACCTCTGCCGGTATCCGCCGTACCGTTTACATGCCAGATAATTTCTCCGGTATCGGCGTCTATGACAGACTGACCGTAGCCGCATCCGCTTTCCTCGTGTACGGTATAAAATTCAAAACCGGCGTGAGTCGGATCGTAATCGCCGATATGCAGCGCATCGCCGTGTCCCATAAAAGTACACCATCTCGGCATAAGCTTATCGTTGTCGTTTATTTCCATACACATTGCTCCGGAAATAACCTCGTCCTTGCCGTCGTTATCAACATCTGCGACCGTCAGATTATGATTTCCCTGTCCCGTATAATTCTCGTTACCCTTGGTGTATCCGTTTACACCCTTATAATTCCTTGTCTTGGAAACATCGTATGTATCGAAGCAATATTTACAGTCAAGCTTTCCGTTATCGTCAAGACTCAAAGCGCAAATACCCGTTCTCTGCCCGTATCCCGACTGTCCGCCGTAATATCCGCGCCAATAAACCGCATAAGGTCTTTCGCCGTCGAGTACGGCTACCGCCGCAAGAAAACGGTCGCATCTATTTCCGTAGGAATCGCCCCACACTCCGGCGTTAATTCTCTGCACCGGATAATATATCGTATCGAGAGCCGCGCCGGTTTCTCCGTCAAAAGCGGTAAAAAACTCATCGCCATCCAAAACATATCCGTAATCGTTCACATAGGATACGGTATCATCCACCGCTTTTATTGCCTCCGTTGAGCTTGCGGCGCTTACAAATTCGCCTTTCCCGTCGATGGAACCTGGCGCCGTTTTGCAGGTCACTTCCGCCTTTCCGTCCATATTGAAATCGTAGACGAGAAATTGAGTGTAATGCGCTCCCGAGCGGATATTTCTGCCCAGATCGATCCTCCACAGCATGGTTCCGTCAAGCTTATACGCATCGAGAAGAACATTTCCGGTAATGCCGCCGTTTGAATTGTCCTGCGGATTGCAGTCCCATTTCACAACAAGCTCGTATTCCCCGTCACCGTCAAGGTCGCCTGCCGAGCAGTCGCCCACGGTGTAACCGTACGAAATTTCGCCGACAACAAAATTTTCAGGCTTATTCATTTTTATATCCAAATAATTTGACGTTTTTACCTTGACTTCCCCGCACGGATTCTCCGTTCCGACGATCGCTACACTGTATACATCGCTGTTCTTTCCGGAAGGATCGAAATAATTTGTTGAATCTGATACCGTAGCGATTTTTTCCCCGTTACGGTATACATCAAAATCGGGAGATTTTCTTATTTCACCGATGTTTCCCTCATCGCCCGTCATTCTCCAGCCGACATATACGCCGCCGTTTGTATTTACGGCAATAAGTCCCCTGTCGAGTTTTTCCATTTGCCTTGTAAAAACGTTTTCGCCGTATTTATATGCAACGGTGGTTGTCTTATTTTCCGCTGCCGCCGAGATTGGAATAATTAACAAAGTAAGCGCCGCCGCTATCGCCGTGATATGTTTTTTCACGTTAAATTCCTCCTGTCTTTTTTACCTCCGGATTTATCCGTAAAAACCGAACAGGCAAACCGTGACTGTCCGCCTATCCGGGAAACGCTGATTTATTCGGCGTTTCCTCAGAGCCTGTTTAGCATCCTCCGATCATCATCTTTTCGGCATATTTTCCCTTCGGCTTTGCCCGAAATTTTTGAAATACACAAAGTATTCCC
>JAFLUR010000217.1 GCA_022508725.1 Oscillospiraceae bacterium | reverse complement strand
TTTGTCAGAGGGTAATTTTACCGGCGCGGGTGATTTTAAGTTTGACGGAACTTACCGTCACGGCACGGTATTGCCCATTACGGCGGAGGAATATGAGGCTTTGACGGAAAAATATTGAGTTGTTTTTAGTTATTTATAATAAAAAATCCTCCCGGCGTTTTGACGCCGGGAGGATTTTTATTGATGTCAAGGATTTTCAGGCTGTGATTAAATGAGTTTGGCTCCGCATTCGGGGCAGAACTTTGAAGTTTCTGCCGCGTAATTCCCGCATTGCGGACACAGAACCGTGCTTTTTGATGCGGCGAGATCTTTTTTCAAAGCGTTTATCTCATCCGTGCATCCGTCGATAAAACCGCATTTTTCGCGGATATCATCTGAAAATTCCGCACCGTTTTTTGCTTGCTCATATACACATTTTCCGATAAAGAGATATGCATCGTTCAGTCTGTTCTCGATCTCGCGAATTGCAAAATTGATTTTTGCGCGGTCTGCAATATCCGATGATTTTGAAATCACGTTGCGTGTGAGCGTTTCGGCTTCATTTGCGATCACAGACGCGCCTGCTTTTAAATTATTTATGATCTTATTTACATCTGACATAATATATATTCCTCCTAAAATTTAATCTAAATCAATAATATTGTTTTCGGTGTTTTCGGCGGCTTCGTTGGGTTCGGGAGCCGGTGTTTTCTGCAAGACCGGAGAATTGCCGCTTTCCTGCCCGGTATTGGGTTCGGGTGTCACGATGCCGGGTCTTTCCGGAACAGGCGTTCTTTTTTGGGGTTCCTCCGGCGAAACGGGAGGAGCCGTTCTTGCCGGAGTAACGGGACTGTATGCCGGTTGTTCGGGTCTGTTTGTACTCAGTACAGCCGGGGGCATTGTATTATTTGTATTATAATGCGGGGGAAGAGTCGGTATGGAAATATTACTTTCTTCTATTCCGACTATTCCTTCGGATTGCGGAAGACTTACGGTATCGGAACCGTTATGCCTTGATGAACATGTATCCTTCGGCTTTGATGCGGGCTTGAAATATTCCGTATGTGACGGACAGCCGGATTTTGCGATATTTCCCGTTACGGTGCATATTTCTTCCGCGACTATCCCGTCGGGCATATTGAGCTGTTTTTCGGGGAGACTTGCATGTATCTTGGTCATAGCAATATTCCATGCCTTTGTCGCGGGATTATAGGTAACACCGGCATCCTTTATTGATGCGGGTTTGTCAAATCCGTACCATACCGCGGCGACATAATACGGGGTAAAGCCTACAAACCACCTGTCCTTATCATCATTTGTGGTTCCGGTTTTGCCGTATGTCGGCATATTGCTCAGTTTTGCCGCCTTACCCGTGCCGCTTGAATCGTTTACTACCGAATAAAGCAGATCCGCCATGATATAAGCGGTGGATTCGCTTATAACTCTTGTCGGTTTGCCGTCATTTTCAAGAAGAATCTTTCCCGAGGCATCGAGAACCTTTGTATAGGTATAAGGCTTTCTGTATTCTCCGCCGTTTACAAATATTGAATACGCCGCTGCCATTTCCTGAGGCGAAACGCCCTTTGTAAGACCGCCGAGAGCGAGAGAGCTGAGGTTTTTGTCCTCGTCCACGAGCGAACCGAATTGAAGCTTGTTTTTCATAAACAGGAACGATGTGTTTATACCCAGATCGCTGAGTACTTTTACCGCGGGAATATTGGACGATATTTCTACGGCTGTACGAACGATCATATTGCCTTTAAAACCGCTGTATGAGTTATGCGGCGACCAGCTTCCGAATGTAACCGGCTCATCCTTTACTATGGTTGCGGGAGTTATTTTTCCGTCCTCAAGAGCGGGAGCGTATACCGAAAGAGGTTTTATCGATGAACCGGGCTGACGTTTGAGCTGTGACGTTCTTATAAATCCGCGGCTTTCGACTTTTTTCCCGAGACCGCCGACAAGCCCCTTGACGGCGCCGTTATACGGGTCGATCACGATCATTGCGGATTGCGCGCTTGTGCCGCCCTTTACCTTCGGAAAGTTTGACATATTTGTAAATACCTCTTCAAGATCGGCTTGTATATACGGGTCCATCGTGGTATATATTTTAAGACCGCCGCCGTAGAGGAGCTGTTTTGCGTATGTTTCGGAAAAGCCCTTTTTCTCCTGCAGATCCGCGAGCACATCATTTATGACCTGATCCACGAAATAAGAAGAAACCTCGGCTTTTTTAGCCTTGTATTCGTTTGTCACGCTGAATTCCTCGTTTATGGCTTCCTCATATTCGGCTTGTGTGATTTTATTTAATTCATACATTTTTTTGAGAACGAGATTTCTTTTTTCGGTATTTTTTTCCGGATATTTAAACGGGTCGAATGTTGACGGACGCTGTGTTATTCCCGCTATTGACGCCGTCTGCGCGAGGGTAAGCTCACTTACGTCCTTGTTGTAATATACATGAGAGGCGGCTTGGACACCGTAGCAGTTATTGGCAAAATACACTATGTTGAGATATGTCGTAAGAATTTCATCCTTTGACATTTCCCTTTCCAAAGCGATCGCGCGGAGCATTTCCTTTATTTTTCGTGAAGCCTTTTTGTCCCCCTCCTTGGTTATGTTTTTAATGACCTGCTGAGTGATGGTGCTTCCGCCGTAAGAGGCGTGTTTCAAACCCATCTTACCCATGCACCAGTTGATAAACGCGCCGGTGGAACGCTTTATATCAACGCCGAAATGCGAATAAAAACGCTCGTCCTCGATAGAAACAACGGCGTCTTTCATTGCTTTCGGGATATTTTCCGAATCGACCCATATACGGTTGCTTTCGTCATACAAATGATCCAGCTGCTGATAATTGCCGTTTTCATCGCCGAAATATATAAAAGAGGTATTGTCGTGTGCGATTTCCTTAATATTCAGATCTTCCATTTCCTGAGCAACGGCGACATACATACCGGCTATTATGCCGGTACCGATAATAAGCGCCAAAAGTATTGTTCCGATAAAAAAATTACCCAAAGCTCTAAGCATACTGTGTCCTTTCTTTTCTTTTTTCTTTACTCTTTTTCCGCTCACAATTTCAGCCTCCCGTCAGAACCCGGTAAGAGGGTTCGTGAACATCCGTGTTTTACCGGACGGATAAAAATAGAATACACATATTATATTATAGTCTAAATCAATCGGTTTTGCAACAAATTTTTAAATTTTATTTTTAAATTTGTATAAATAATATAAATATGCACAATAATAATGGAAAATAGTAACATACAAAAAGGAGAGGAACGGAAATGACAAAAAAATATGTATCATATATAGCGGCGGGCTTGGTTTTTATAGCGGCGGGCTTTTTGACGGGATATTTTATAGGAGTAATGCTTTATACCGACAGATCCGACGCTGCGGTAAACAAAGAAGAGAACATAATTCACAATGATTATACGGCGGTAACGTCGCCTCAGATAAAAGCAGCTCCGAGCGTTAATTACGACACGCATTATATGCTGAAATTAAATGACGGAAAGCTGTGTATATATGAAATATCGGGTGAGACAAGCCGTCTGGTGCGTGAGTTTAAAACAAACATGGATATTTATCCGGAGCCGGACAGGCGTGAGCTTTCGGAGGGAATAATGCGTTCAAGTCTCAATGACGCGCTTGAAACGGCGGAGAATTTTACATCATAAGAGCCTGTTTGGTATTCCTTCGATCGTCGGATTTTTATGCCGGCAAAGCAAAAATTTTCAGGAATACTTTGGGTATTTTAAGAATTTTTTGTAAAGCAGGCGGAAAAAACCGCCAAAAAGATGATGATTTGAATATGCCGAACAGGCTCTGATGTTAAAAATGAGAAAAAAAGAGAAAATAAATAAAAACAATTGATTTTAAGAGTATAATTACGATAAACTCAATAAAACGGATAAATACGGATTTATTTGGTATTTGCTTAATAGGGGGATTTCAGAGATAATATTATTAGCACTCGATGAGGTTGAGTGCTAATAATGCAAAAGGATAATATTTTAAGGAGGAATATATAATGAATATCAAACCATTGGCAGACAGAGTTGTGGTAAAAATGCTTGAGTCTGAGGAAACAACA
>JAFLUR010000216.1 GCA_022508725.1 Oscillospiraceae bacterium | reverse complement strand
AAAGGTAATCAAAAAATAATTTACGAAAAAATATACGCTGATTCTTTAGCGCAAAGCGCGCACGCGTTCGCACCGGTTTTTCGCCGCGTTGCTGAATTATTTTTTGATATTGATTTATTCAGTGTTTCCTTAAATCTGTGGAATAAGGAGAATGTTTATGGATATAAAAAGCAGAATTACCGAGCTTACCGAATTTCTCAACTATCATTCACACAAATATTATGTTGAGGATTCACCGGAAATAAGCGATTTTGAATATGATGCCGCATTGCGTGAGCTTGAAAATCTTGAAAATCAATACCCTGAATATCTGTCCTCTTTGTCACCCACACAAAGAGTGGGCGGCGAAGTCCTTGATGAATTTGAAACAGTTACACATACCGTACCTATGGAAAGCTTGCAGGACTTGTTCAGCGAACAGGAGGTATATGAGTTTGACCGTCGGGTAAAGGGTGTTGTTCCGGACGCGGAATATACGGTCGAATATAAAATAGACGGTTTGTCGGTATCACTTGAATATGTGAACGGTGAATTTGTTCGCGGCTCAACCCGCGGAGACGGTATTACGGGCGAAAACGTCACATTTAATTTAAAAACCGTAAAATCAATTCCTATGCGTCTGAAAGAAACCATACCTTTTCTTGAAGTCCGTGGAGAGGTTTTTATATCAAAAAAGGATTTCGATATGCTTAATATGCGAAGGGAAAACAACGGGGAGCCTGTATTTGCCAATCCGAGAAATGCGGCAGCCGGCTCTCTCCGTCAGCTTGACTCCAGAATTGCAGCAGAACGTAATATGGACATATTTATCTTTAATATACAACAAATAGACGGAACGGAAATAAGCTCTCATTACGAAGGCTTGGAATATCTCAGAAAACAGGGATTCAAGGTCATACCGTCAAAGGAAGTATACCGGAACATTTCGGACGTATACAAGCGTATAACCGAAATAGGCGAAAACCGCGGAAATCTCGGCTTTGACATAGACGGCGCCGTTATTAAAGTAAATAATATCGCTCAGAGGGACGAGCTCGGTTCAACGGCAAAATTTCCCCGATGGGCTGCGGCTTATAAATTTCCCGCGGAACAGAAAAAAACAAAGCTTTTGAATATTTCGCTTCAGGTGGGACGGACCGGAGTGCTGACTCCGCTTGCATTGCTTGAGCCTGTCAGAATTGCCGGATCGACGGTATCACGCGCAACTCTCCATAATGAGGATTATATAAAGGAAAAGGATATTCGAATAGGGGATACCGTTATTATTCAAAAGGCAGGGGACATTATTCCCGAGGTTGTGGGCGTTGACAAGGATATTCGTGACGGAAACGAAATAATATTTGAAATGCCCGGGCTTTGCCCCGAATGTTCATCACCCGTTATCCGCGAAGAGGGAGAAGCGGCAAGGAGATGCACCGGTATGAATTGTCCGGCTCAAAGGCTGCGGCATATTATACATTTTGTATCAAAGCCGGCCATGGATATTGACGGTTTGGGTGAGTCTATTATAGAGCAGCTGTTGGAGAATAAAATGATCGAAACGGCGGCGGATCTGTATTATCTCGATCCCGCCGATATTGCCGAAATGGATAAAATGGGGGAAAAATCGGCCCGGAATATTATGAACGCACTTGAAAAATCCAAATCCAATCCTCTTTACAGACTGATAAATTCACTGGGAATACGTCATATCGGAGAAAAATCCGCAAAGCTTATCGCAAGCAGGTATAAAAGTCTTGACAGGCTAATGGCGGTATCGACGGAGGAGCTTTTGGAAATTGATGATATAGGCGAAAAAATGGCTGAAAGTATAGTCGATTATTTCTCAAAGTCTCAGAATATCGAGTTTATAGAAAAATTGAGAAATGCGGGTATTAATTTTGAGGATGATGATAATTCCGATAATACGGACAGACGTTTTGAAAATAAAATATTTGTCCTTACCGGGACTTTGGAAAAATTCAAACGAAGCGAGGCATCGGAAATAATAGAAAAATTCGGCGGAAAGACATCATCATCGGTATCTAAAAAGACAAGCTATCTGCTTGCGGGACGTGACGGCGGCAGCAAGCTGGATAAAGCGACCAAACTCGGCGTGGAAATAATCGACGAAGATACATTTCTCGGTATGATAAAATAAATCTCATCGTAAATCGGAGAAATATCAAATTTTATAGGATATTTTGCGGTGTGCAAGGCGCAGCACAAAAGATACAAGCAAAGGTTCTGTCCGGGAGGATTCCGAGGCGAGCCGGTAAGGAGTGAAAATATGTTTGAAAATTTGTCGGAAAAATTGCAGCCCGAATTATCGGAGATATACAGGTATCTGCATACGATACCCGAGCTTTCCTTTTGCGAATATAAAACCTCGGAGTATATCGGAAATAAATTGACAGAGTACGGTATCGAGTTTAACGTGCTGTTGGGGACAGGTATATATGCCGATATTAAAGGCAATAATTCCGGTAAAACGGTTCTTCTGCGTGCCGATATCGACGCGCTCCCAATAGATGAAAAGAGCGGAGTTGATTTTAAATCAAAGCATAAAGGATGTATGCACGCCTGCGGTCATGATGCTCACACATCATGTCTTTTGGGTGCGGCAAAGCTTTTAAATGCGATAAGGGACAGATTTAACGGGACCGTAAGAATTGTATTTCAGCCGGGTGAAGAGGGCGACGGCGGAGCGCTGCCTATGATAAACAACGGCATATTAAACGGAGTAAGCGCCGCGTTTGCGCTTCATGTCGAACCGCTTGAAGAAGCGGGAAATATACAGGTAAAGTACGGTTCGATAATGGCGTCGCCGGATGAATTTGAAATTACGATCACGGGAAAAGGCGGTCACGGCGCATATCCGCATACTTGTATCGACCCAATACTTACAGCCGCAATGATCGTAAACGCATATCAGACCGTTGTAAGCCGTAATATAGATCCCATGGTTCCCGCAGCGGTGTCGGTATGTTCAATAAAGGCAGGAAATTGCCCCAACGTAATTCCCGACAGTGCGTATATAACCGGAACGGCGCGTTCTCTTGATAACGAAACAAGAGAAAAACTGGAATATACACTTGAAAAAATAGCAAAAAACACTTCCGAAAGCATGGGTGCCGATTGTGAATTTAATTTTAAAAAGCTTTTCCCGCCTTTGATAAACGATAAAAAAATTACGGATATTACCGTAAATGCCGCCCGAAAGCTCGGAATAGGCGTTGTTTGGCTTGAAAGAGCATCTATGGCGGGAGATGATTTCGCTTATTTTTCCCAAAATGTTCCCGGCACATATTTTAAATTGGGTGTGGGAAACAAAAAAAGAGGAATAATTCATCCAATACATTCACCGGAATTCAGAATTGAGGAATCGGCTCTTCATATCGGAAGCGCTGTTCTTGCGAAATCCGCTCTTGATTATCTCGCTTTGTAAAGTATATACAATCGCTGCCGGTGTTTATTATAAGAGGTGTTACAATATCAAAACAGCAGCAGCCGTCGTACTGATATATACAATTGTAAGTGCAATTAATATTAGTCATAATTACATCCCTCCGTAAACAATGCGGTTTTATTATTATGCGCCGGAATGATAATAAAATTCGTTTACATAATTTTATTACAGTGAACTTCGGTAACAAAAAAGTAAATAAAAAAGGAGCAAAATGAATACTGCATATCTCGAAACACCCAATATTCCCAAAAATAATGTCAGTCATGTAATCATTGACTTCCGTACACCGAATAATATTATAAACGAATTGAAAAAATACAATATCACGCCCGTTTTTACGAGAAAAACAGATTATTTGTACGACGAAATAAACGGACATCCCGATATTATAATTCATCATTTGGAGTCAAATATATTCGTCACAGCGCCTGATTTTTATGACTATTTTTGTTCGAGGCTTCCCGGCGCCGTTTGTATACAAGGTTCGGCTTGTTTAACAAGTAACTATCCGAATGATATTGCATATAATATAGCAAGGGTGGGAAATACAGCTTTCCATAATTTAAAGTATACAGATAAAAATATTATTGCATATTACGAACGGATCGGAGTAAAATTAATAAACGTCAGACAGGGATATTCAAAAT
>JAFLUR010000215.1 GCA_022508725.1 Oscillospiraceae bacterium | reverse complement strand
TTTCACAGCTTGTTCTTCGCATAAATTATTCAAGATTTAATTGGGGCATCAATATAAATATTTTAAGGAGTCAATAAAGATGGAATGTACTCTATGCCCCCGTATGTGCGGAGTTGACAGAACGAAAAGGAAAGGATACTGCGGAGCGGACAATAAGATAAAGATAGCGCGCGCGGCTCTGCATTATTGGGAAGAGCCCTGCATTTCCGGAGAAAAAGGATCGGGCGCCGTATTCTTTTCGAATTGCACAATGAAGTGTGTATTTTGTCAAAATTATGAGATAAGCGCAAAGCATAAGGGGTTTGAAACAACGGTAAACGAATTGTCGGATATTATTCTTTCATTGCAGGACAAGGGCGCCGAAAACATAAATTTCGTAACTCCGACCCATTATGTGTATGATATAATAAACGCATTGGATATTGCAAAAAGAGACGGATTAAAAATACCCGTTGTCTATAATACGAGCGGATATGAACGCGCGGAAACAATTAAAATGCTTGACGGATATGTCGATATATATCTGCCTGATATGAAATATTACAGCGATAAATACGCCGTAAGATATTCAAACGCAAAGGATTATTTTAAATATGCCTCCGCAGCAACAGACGAAATGGTCGGTCAGGTCGGAAAACCCGTGTTTAACGAAAAGGGTATAATGCAGAAAGGTGTAATGGTTCGTCATTTGCTTTTGCCTCACAGATTGTTTGAGGCGAAAAAAATTATCGACTATCTTTATACAAAATATCATAATGACATATATATAAGCATAATGAGCCAATACACTCCCTTTGGACAAATATCGGATTTCCCGGAGCTTTCGGAAAAAATCGCTCCGGAATATTATGCGGCTTTGGTCGATTATGCCGAATATATCGGAGTGGAAAACGCATTTATACAAAACGCCGATTCGGTCGGAGAGGAATATATACCGGATTTTTATGATAAAAAGGAGAAATTATGATACCTGTTGAAAAAAATAAGGAGTATTACGCCGAAATAGAATCCGTTTCAAACGACGGAAACGGCGTTGCACATATAGACGGCTTTACCGTTTTTGTTCCGATGTGCGCCGATGGAGATAAACTGAAAATAAAAATCGTAAAAGTCAAAGATACATATGCTTTCGGGCGTATTGAAGAAATAATAACCCCGTCGCCGTATCGACGTGAACCGATATGCCCGCATTACAAAAGATGCGGCGGCTGCAATCTTATGCATATCGATTACGGCAAACAGCTTGAAATAAAGCTTAATTCCGTAAAAAACGCTCTTTCCCGAATAGGCGGGATCGACGGAAATATTGTAAGTGATATAATCGGCATGGAAAATCCCTATCACTACAGAAACAAGATGGTTTTTCCCGTTGATATTGTCGCCGGAAAAACGGAATTCGGGTTTTACGCAAACCGAAGCCATGATCTTATTCCCGTCGATAAATGCTTTATATCTCATGAAATATCGGTACCCGTTATCAATACTGTAAAAAAATACATGGATCTCACAAACACATCCGTTTATAATGAGAAAACGCATAAAGGTACGGTGCGGCGATTATTTATAAGAAAAGGATTTTCCGCAGGAGATGTTACAGTCATTCTGTGCTGCGCAAATGAATGCTTGATTGACAAGGATTTGCTTGTATCGCTGTTAAAGGAGTCATGTGCCGAAATAAGCAGCATTGTTCTCAATATAAACAAAAAACCTGACAATCTTGTATTGGGCAAAAAAAATATTCTTCTGTGGGGAAAGGAACATATCGAGGACAGCTTATGCGGATTAAGATATAAAATCTCACCGCACAGCTTTTTTCAGGTAAATCCGATTCAAACGGAAATTTTATATAACACGGCAATACAAATGTCGGATTTGTCCGGCACCGAAAAGCTGCTTGACATATATTCCGGAATAGGTACAATTTCGCTGACCGCTTCACGCTTCGTCTCCGAAGTAATCGGCATAGAGGTTGTTGAACAGGCGGTTCTCGATGCAACAGAAAATGCAAAGCTAAACAAAGCAAATAATTGTCGTTTTTTTGCGGGTAAAGCGGAAAATATCGTGCCCCGGCTTATGTCGGAGGGATTTTGTCCCGATGTTGCGATTATCGATCCTCCGCGAAAAGGCAGCGATGAAAATACTCTGCGCGCGCTCGCGTACTCATCCGTCAAAAAAATCATATACATATCATGCAATCCCTCCACTCTTGCAAGGGATATAAAATATCTTTCACAAAACGGATTTGCCGTGCAAAAAGCCATGGCTGTCGATATGTTTCCGCATACAAGTCATGTCGAGGCAGCTGTGTCACTATGTCGGGCGAATACTTAGAAATCCTTGATTTTATGCAGTTTTTCTAGCATACCGTTTTTTGTTTTAACGCTGAAAACGGTCTTGAAAAGGAAATAAAACGGGAGGTCCCGGTGAGTGTCGGAATAGAACTCGTATTCGGAGCTATGTCAAAAAAGCTTGATATTATGCGAAAAAATGAATTTTCATTAAATCCGGAAACAAAATTTTTTGGGATTATTTCGTTTGACATGTCTACAAGGGCATTACCATGTTAGGCAATTTTTTGATATACAATTTTGTAAAAAAAGTGTATATCCTTTGATTTTACAGTATGATTTCTAAAAATAAAATAAAATTCACGGATTTGCTTGAAATGAATCAATTATTATGATAATATAGATTATAAGACTTGATATTATGGCAGTTGATGGTAACGGAAAAATTTACAATATTGAGATTCAACGCAGTAATGCCGGCGCAGACAGAAAAAGAGAGAGATATAACAGCAGTATTATAGATGCAAATATTCTTGATGTAGGTAAAGAATATGAAAAATTACCCGAAAGCTATGTCATATTTATTACTGAAAACGATGTACTTGAAAAGGGAAAACCGATATATCACATAAACAGATATATTGAAGAAACGGGCGAGTTATTCGGCGGCTGGTCGTAAAACTCCGTTTTACTGCTCGCCCATGCAACACGGATGGGCAGCATATAATATATGTAAATTCACAGGTGCGGGATGAAACGGCATTGGGTAAGTTGATACATGATTTTTATTGTACTGATGCAAAAGATATGAATTATGGTATACTTTCCTGTAAAGTTAAATATTTCAAGGAAGATAAAGAAGGAGTGATTTCTGTATGTAAAATTATGGAAGAATCATGTGAAGAAGCAGCGGTTCGTTCCGCTGTTGAAATGTGTCAGGAATTTGGTGCGACAATGGCTGAGGCTGTTGAGAAAATTATAAAAAAATTTAATTTATCCGAAGAAGACGCTATAGATAAAGTTAAAGAATTTTGACATATCCAATAATTGGTATAATGGCAGAAGTATGAGTTCTACATCAGAAACTACTGAAAACTTATAAAAAAGCAATATATGAATCAACGACTCATTCACCTTTTTAGGTTTATATATGAATCTGTAAAATTAATGTATATGATAAAATCCCCAATATAGATAAAATCGACAAAGCACAGGCAAATGACTGTATCACTTGCCTGTGTTAAATTGGTTTAATTATTTCAAAAAACTACAAATAATTACCATAATTATATTAGAGTCTGTGAAAAAAGTCTGTAAAAATAAAGCCTTATGTGGTAAAATAGAATAAAGAACCACAGGAGGTATTTTTTATGGCACGAAGAAGAAAATTAACCGAAGGAAAGAGAAATGTAATAGCGGGACTGATTTCCGAATATAACATTCAGACAGCAGAAGATATTCAGGAAGCATTAAAAGATATGTTCGGTGACACAATTCAAGGAATGCTCGAAGCTGAATTAGACAATCATTTGGGATATGGCGCTTATGAACGCAGCGACAATTCGGATTATCGAAACGGCACCAAACCCATCACTCTATGCAAAAGGTCTGTCTACGCGTCAAATATCCGAAGTAATATACGATATATACGGATTTGAGGTAAGTGACGGAATGGTGAGTGATATTACCGATAAGATTATGCCTCAAATTGAGGAATGGCAGAAAAGACCTTTATCAAAGGTTTATCCGATAGTTTTCATCGACTGCATTCACTTTTCGGTAGGAGACGAACACACGGTCAAAAAGATTGCGGCATACATAATTCTCGGTATAAATTCGGACGGATATAAAGAAGTTCTGAG
>JAFLUR010000214.1 GCA_022508725.1 Oscillospiraceae bacterium | reverse complement strand
AACATCAACAGCCCTCGGTTTCGGTTTCAGATGCGGATTTCTGGGACTTTTGCATATGGAAATAATACAGGAACGTCTTGAACGCGAATACAATCTCGACCTTGTAACGACCGCTCCGAGCGTTATATATAAGGTGGAAAAAACAAACGGCGATGTTCTTATGATAGATAACCCCACCAATCTGCCTCCCGCCGTTGAAATATCTTATATGGAAGAGCCTATGGTCAGCGCGGATATTATGGTTCCCAAAGAATATATAGGAAATATAATGGAGCTGTGTCAGGAACGCCGCGGAATATACAAGGATATCAAATATATGGACGAATCGAGAGCCCGCATATTATATGAGCTCCCCCTTAATGAGATCATATATGACTTTTTTGATGCTCTCAAATCGCGCACAAAGGGATACGCTTCGTTTGATTATGAGCTGACCGGGTACAAGCGTTCGGACCTTGTAAAGCTTGATATACTTCTTAACGGTGAACAGGTCGATGCATTGAGCTTTATCGTTCATAAAGACAGCGCCTATCCGAGAGGCCGGAAAATGGCGGAAAAGCTGAAAGAGGCTATTCCGCGGCAGCTTTTTGAAGTGCCTATACAAGCCGCCGTCGGAAATAAAATAATAGCCCGCGAAACCGTCAAGGCGATGAGAAAGGACGTTCTCGCAAAATGCTACGGCGGCGATATTACGCGAAAGAAAAAACTGCTCGAAAAACAAAAAGAGGGCAAAAAGCGTATGCGTCAGGTCGGCAGTGTGGAAGTACCGCAGGATGCGTTTATGTCGGTGCTTAAGCTTGACGGCTGATACCGCAAAAAAGCCGGTATTTCGGCTCATAAACAATGCCGTTTCTTTATTACCGGCTTCGGAACGGGAAACGGCATTATGTTACGGGAGAAAAAGCAAGTCGAAACATATGAATTAATGTCTGTTGATATGAACCTGCCGCTCTTAAATTTTTGCTTGCAGGTTCTTTTCTTTGAAACAAAATAATTCCCGCGTCCGGACAGCTTTGCGGTGTGTTTTTCAAGGTTTTTTGACGCAGAATTTTACAGCTCGGGCAAGCGGAAAAATTCAAGATTTCATTGTGGCATCAATAACTGCCGTCATTCCGCGGTTTCCGATAAGTTTTTTAATTCCGATACGGAAAAACGGACACCGGACAGATCATATCCGTCCGATATCCGTTAATTTTAATCGTATGGAGACTGCTTATTAATTTTTGGCGGAAAGCGCGTCCGGATAAACCACACTCGCAATTTCACTGTTATTGCTCTCATCAATATATATAATATTGACCTTTACGGAATTAACATCTTCACCGCAGAAAATCCTGTATCCCGCCACGATCATATATATTGCTCTTGATGCAATAACATCACGACTTGACTCAAAAGCCTCTCTGTCAACCGTTATTTTCACTTCCGAAAAATCATCGCTGCTCTGCACATCTTTTATTGATTTAAACTCATCGCCCGATTTGACCTCTTTAAAATAATCGGTAACATTCTTCTTCATATCATCTTTCAGCTTTTTATATCCGGAGTTTGTTATAACATAGGTAACCGAGCCGTCCGGATTTTTAGTAACTCTTTGATAGCCCTGAGCCTTCATCTCATCATTAAGCTCGGTACTTGTATTTTCATCAAAGAAATCCGCCGGAAGAGTCACATTAACATTATTGCCGTCCTGCTTTACACCGGCGGCATTTTGCTCATTAAGGCTTCCCCCATTAATAGGCGTATCTGTGGTGTCCGCTGCCTGAGCATCCGATGCCGGAGTTCCTGCCGCCGCAGACGGTTCCGCAGATGCCGCCGTTGTCGGCGTCGGCGAGCCGGTCGGATCGTTATTTTTCTTTTTGCATGATGCCAGCGACATCATCATTACAGCTGCCAATACGATAGATATTGTTTTTTTCATTTTACTTTCTTTCCTTTCAAATATAAATGTTTATCACAAAATTCTGCTCATTATAATATTGCTTCTTTCAATAAACTTTGTCATCTGCTCTGCCGAAAGCGGTTTGTTGCTCAAAAGCGCCAGATCGTAAATATGCTCGCACACAAGCTTTGCGTCATCTTCGTTAAGTCCGTCGATCTTTTCAATAAGCTCATTGTTTTTATTAAGTACAAGCGTAAAATCATCCTTGAACATATCGGTCATCCCGCCCATCTTTTCGGCATAAGGTCTGTACATATCCTGCATACGTCTTGATTCCTCGCTCAAAAGCAGCAGCGCGGGCATATCCTTATTTTTAAGAGCCTGCACCTCAACTTTAAGCTCATCATTGTTAAGATTCTTCTTAAAGAGCTCGCATACCGCCTTATCCTCATCGGCATTTTCCGGATTGTTTTCCGTCAGCTCGTCCGAAAGCTTTGAATCTATGCGCTTAAATTTAACATTCTCTTCCTTGGACTCAATAAAGCTTATAAAATGCGTATCTATCATATTCGGGAGTATAACGGCGTTAAGGCCCTGTTCCTTAAACATGTTGATATATTGTACCTGCTGTGTTTCGTCGGAAACATAGTATACATCCTTGCTTTCACCGTCACCGAAATATTCTTTAAGGTTTACATATTTTCCGTTTATATCCTTGTAGAGAAGAATATCCTTGACTTTATCATAGAATTTATCCTCTTTGATACAGCCGTATTTTATGAATATATTGATATCCTCCCAGTATGAATTATAATTATCGCGTTCCTTATTATAAAGCTCTGTCAGCTTGTCTGCGATCTTTTTTGTTATATGTGCCGAAATTTTCTTTACATAACCGTCATTCTGCAAAAAGCTCCTCGATACATTGAGCGGCAGATCCGGACAGTCTATAGTACCCTTTAACAGCATAAGAAATTCCGGCATAACCTCTTTTACATTATCCGCTACGAATACCTGATTGTTATACAGCTTTATCTGCCCTTCCGCTCCGTTAAGCTCATGAGTATATTTGGGGAAATACAAAATACCCTTTAAATTAAACGGATAATCCACATTAAGATGTATCCAGAACAGAGGCGGGTTAAAATCGGTAAATACTTTTGTGTAAAATTTATTATAATCCTCGTCCGTGCAATCCTTTGGATTTTTCATCCACAGCGGATCGGTGTCATTGATAGGCTTAGGCGCTTCCGGCTCTTTGCCGTCTTCCCCGGCCTCTTCCTTTTTTTCTCCCGTATCCTTTAAATAAACCTCTGTGGGCAAAAACGCACAATATTTTGTAAGTACCGCACGCACCGTATATTTTTGGAGAAATTCCTTGCTGTCCTCATTAATAAACAATGTTATCGTTGTGCCGCGTTCCTTTCTCTCTCCCTCGCTTATCTCATATTCCATACCGCCGTTGCATATCCATTTTACAGGCTTTGCCCCGTCTGCGTATGAAAGCGAATCGATCGTTACGGTATCGGCAACCATAAATGCCGAATAAAATCCAAGACCGAAATGACCGATTATCTGCGAATTGTCATCGGTATTTTCCTTATATTTTTCCAGAAAATCCGCCGCTCCGGAAAATGCCACCTGATTAATATATTTGTCCACCTCTTCGGCAGTCATACCTATGCCGTTATCGGAAATAATAAGCTTGCCGTTTTCCTTATCGCATATTACCTCTACTTTAAAAGCATTATCTCCCTTTAAATCGGCTTCACCGAGCGATTCAAGCTTTTTTATCTTTGTAACGGCGTCACAGCCGTTTGAAACAAGCTCTCTGAGAAAAATATCCTTATCCGAATAGAGCCATTTTTTTATTATCGGAAATATGTTTTCCGTGCTTATTGAAATAGTACCCTTTGACATAAACAAAAATCAATCCTTTCAAATTATTTTAATCATTATTTAAATATCGATAAATACCGTTTGGGCATTTACCGAAATATCCGCTCTATATAGGCTACCACAAAATTATCCTTTTGTCAATACTTTTTTATTACTCTCAATACAGCCGGTTTGTCAATAAAATTGCAATAAAGGGCAGAAATCGGACAATTCCGATTCTACCCTTGTGAAATTCCGATTATATTGCCGTTTTGGAATTTTTTATACGAAACATCGTCCCCTTAATTATATTTAGAGCCTGTTTAGTATCCTCCGATCATCATCTTTTTGGCATATTTTCCCGCCGACTTTGCCCGAAATTCTTGAAATACACAAAGTATTCCCGCGAATTCCGGACTTTGC
>JAFLUR010000213.1 GCA_022508725.1 Oscillospiraceae bacterium | reverse complement strand
TCACCGCCGAAACATACAAGCGTCTTACACGGACGACAGGGTTTACCGATGATGAAAAGCACGGATTTATCAACCGTCAGCTTGTTGAAACCCGTCAGTCAACGAAAGCGATAAAAAATCTGCTTGGAAATAAGTACGGTTCGGAGATAGTGTTCATAAAGGCGGGATTGATATCCGATTTTCGGAATGAATATAAAATGCTTAAATCAAGAGGCATAAACGATCTTCACCATGCAAAGGACGCGTATCTGAATATTGTTGTCGGAAATGTATACAGTGAACGCTTTAAAAAGAACCTGTTCAATGTATCGGATAAATACAGTCTTAAAACAGATGTTATTTTTGAGAATAAGTTAATAAGGAATAATAAAGCAATATGGAAAGGTCAAGAAAGTATAGATGAAGTTACAAAAATAATGAGAAAAAATTGTATCCGGTTTACGAGATACGCTTTTTGCAGAAAAGGCAAACTTTTCGATCAACAACCGTTGAAAGCGGCTCCGGGACTTGTGCCGATAAAAGCCGGTATGGATACGGAAAAATACGGCGGCTATAACGGAACCACGGCAAGCTTTTTTGTGCTTGTGCTTTACACTTACGGAAAGAACAATAAAAAAGAGCTTATGATAATGCCAGTTGAGCTTATGCACAGCGATAAATTCATTGAAGATGAAGCGTTTGCGGAGCAATATGTAAGAGATACAATCAAAAGTATATACAAGAGCAGAGATGTAAAGGAATTATCCTTTCCGCTCGGGAAAAAACGTAAATTAAAGATAAATACGATAATATCTCTTGACGGCTATAAGGTAGCGTTGTCAAGAAAAACAGGACAACAGATAGGTCTTGCTTCACTTGTTCATTTTGTTGTACCGTATGAAACAGAGAAGTATATAATATCACTTGAAAAATTTGTAAAAAAACGAAAGGCAAATTCCAATATTGTTGTAGATACGGAGTATGACGAAATATCGGCGGAGAAGAATGCGGAGCTTTATCAAATATTTACGGACAAACTTTCAACAAAGCCGTTTTCGATTATGCCGAATTGTCAATACAAGGTACTGTCCGAAGGCAGGGACAAATTTGAAAAACTGCCGTTGGATGAACAGGTATTGACTCTTCTGAATATATTGCTTTTGTTTAAAACGTGCAGAGCGGGTACGACTGATCTGACAGGCATAGACGGAAGCAAAAATGCAGGAGTGATGACTTTAAGTTCAAGCCTTTCCATTTGGAAAAAGAGCTACAGCGATGTAAGGATAATCGATACCTCCGCATCCGGACTGCATACAAAGCAAAGCGAAAATTTGCTTGATTTGTTGTGAGTCGGCATAAAAAGCTTGGTAATCGATAAAGACATTTGTGTTTTTGGCTGAAAAATAAGAAAAAACAGTTGAAAAGGGAGAAAAGATATGTTATAATATTTACAGATTAGGCGGTTTGATTGCCTTTACTCTTGAATCTCTGCGGTTCATAGTGCCGTTTTTTTGAATGTTGATTCAGAATTTGAGGTTTGAGAGTAGTGTAAATCCATAGGGTAGTCAAACAAGGTAACGGAACGCCTATTATCAATATGGGTTTGAGAGTAGTGTAAATCCATAGGGTAGTCAAACTCTGAGCCTTGATGATATTCGCTCCAAAGAGTTTGAGAGTAGTGTAAATCCATAGGGTAGTCAAACCAAATATGCTTGCAGTTGCAGCAGAATTTTTCGGATTCTGCTGCAACTGTAATACACCGATTTATAAAGAACCGGCGTATTATTTTTTGATTACCGTTAAACCGGTGTTCTTTTAATTATTTCGGCAGTAAAATATATTAGCTGCCCAGTGTAAATTGATTCAGGTCACCGGTAATTGCATTCGAGTATCCGTTCAGTTTTTCCGATACATCGGACAGATTTCCCGTTTCGCCGGATATCTTATTGCTTTCCTTGACAATCTCATCGCTTAATTCCAAAATCTGAGAAATTGTAGCGGTCTGCTCTTGAGTTGCGGCAGCATTGTTGGTTGCTACATCACTGATTTTGTTGATGCCGTCCGCAATATTCGTAATTTCTTCCGTTGCCCTTGTGATATCTTCATAAATGATATCAAACGAATCGCTTGTCCTGTTTGTTCCGGACATACATTTTTCCATATCTGAGATGCAGTTATCAGCTCTCTTGTTCATTTCTTCGATATCCTTTGTG
This sequence comes from Oscillospiraceae bacterium, assembly GCA_022508725.1. GTDB lineage: Bacteria > Bacillota > Clostridia > UBA1381 > UBA1381 > JAFLUR01. The sequence goes on along the minus strand of JAFLUR010000213.1, from coordinate 2,023 downwards.
ACACTTTCTATCAGATGACTGATATTTTCGGTTGCCTTGGATGACTGACTTGCCAAAACACCTACCTCTTCGGCGACCACTGCAAAGCCTTTACCCATTACACCGGCTCTTGCTGCCTCAATGGCTGCATTGAGCGACAGCAGATGCGTCTGTGAAGATATTTTGCTGATAGTTGAGGTGATTCCTGTGATCTCATTAACCTTCTTGCCGGTAGCATGGATAATTTTTGTCAATTCATCGATTGTGTGATTCAAAGTTGATACGCTCGTTGTCATGTTTACCATCTCAACCTTGCCTTCCTCGGAGGCTTTGACGGTATCGGAGCACAGATTCTTGACTTTTTCGGCATTTTCCGTCAGACCGGAGGAAGTCTTTGCCAGTTGGTTTGCCGCATCTGCGATATCGTCAATGGAATGATTCATGTTGTTTAATATTTGATTGAGGCTGTCAAGCGATTTATTCTGCGAAAATGTAGAGGATTTTAAACCGTTGGAAATCCGGAAACATTCCTCGGCACTTTGGTTCATATTGTTTGAAATTTCAGTCACATTTAACAGCATACCGCGCATATTCTTAATATATTCGTTAAGCCGTTCGCTCAGTGTCGTAATTTCATTATTGCCCACCGGTACGATGGTTCCCGTGAAATCACCGGTGCCGAGGTCGCTGATCTTTCTTGTAACTGCGGATACGGGATTGAGATATTTTCTGATTATCAAATACAATAAAATCGTAAACAGTACGATCAAAACGAGAGATACATTAAAGGTTGTGGTTACAACCGACCGTATGCTGTCGCTGATCAGACTGTATGGTATGGCGCTTACAACATTCCATGACGTTCCTTCTATATCCGTAGCCAAATACATCATTTTGCCTGCATCCGTATCAACTTCAACAACCTTTTCGGAGTCAAAAGTGTTCGACGTGTTAAGAGACTCATATATCTTATTAAGACCGGAAACAACGGGGTCATTGCTTTCCGACAATGTCAACCCTACAACGGTTTCATCATTGCTGAGCAGAATATCCCGGTTATCCTTGCCGACTATGTAATATTTCGCATTAGGTGAGCTTGACTTAAAATTATTCAAATTTTCTGCCATTTTATCGAAACTGATATCACTGCTGAGCACGGTATTGTCGGCTAACAGTATGGAACAGGCAATACAGGTTATGCCTGTGGATGCATCTATATACGGATCCGATGTATAGATTACGCCGTTATTTTCGATTGCGCCCGTATACCATGCTCTGTCCGTGAATACGAAAGAATCATCCGGAACCCAGCCCGAACCGTCCAAAAATGTCATATCATTTCCGTATCCAATGTAAATATCCTGCGAATCCGGATCAAGTTCGGTCAGTGCAAGCAGCATTGCGAGCGCCTCATCATATGTCATTTCCGGTGAATTCTTCCATACATCGGCGGTTTGTTGTACCCTGCCTTCAATAGAACCCCACCAGTTATAAATTTCATTTGCATAAGAAATGGATTCCCGGCTGAGAACGGACTTAGTCAGACCGATCACCTCAAGGGACTGCACTCGGATACTGACGACGGTTATTATAGCTATAATCACAACAACAGATACAATAATTTGCGTCAAAAGAATTTGTTTTAAAGATTTTCTTTTAAAAATACTCATTTTTTTATCTCCTCCCGGGATAATATTCTTTAATTAAATCGATGTCCGCGATGGACCGCCGGTAACATTTCGTAAAATAATGTTGATTTTTGTATATTATATATATATTATATTCTGTTTAACTGTATATGTCAATAGATATTGCTTGTTTAACCACGGAAATTTCACAGATTGTTACACAATAATTACACAGAAAAATCAGGGCATAAGAAATCCGGTAAAAAATTTATGTTATTCTGCTTGCTTAATATGATGAATTGTTTAATGTAATGATGGTGTACAAACCGCGAAATTTCCGTGAGGGCAACCACGGAAATATTATTGATCCTCCAACTAACTCTTGAATTTTCTGCTTGCCCAAACTGTGAAATTCT
>JAFLUR010000212.1 GCA_022508725.1 Oscillospiraceae bacterium | reverse complement strand
TATCTCTTCATATTTTTTGAGATGAAGATATAATATAATTTATATTTTCATTATTGGATGACGGTATTGTACAGAACTCTTATATGGAGAAATTGAGTTACATTTTATTGCATGAATTGTGTTTTGAAACTTTAAATTCGGCAGTTAAAAGACTTATACAAATTTTAAAAGATAATATAGGTCTTTTCAACAGGACACAATTAGTAATAATTGCAGATACTTTTGAAATACTGTATGCAAGAGAAAAGCGCGGGGATATGAAAGAAACTCTTAAATACATATTTAGGCATATTTCCGTTGAAAATAAGTTAACGCCTAACAGTGAAGAAAATATCAGAATTGAATTGTCAAAAATTGCCTACAGTTGTAATAAGGGCAATTATAATGAATCAATTGATAAAATTTACGGTATAAAACTAAGGCTGAAATCAGCAGGCGTTAAGGGATTGAGTGGGGTAGTAGCATATTACAACGCCTTGTGTGAGGAAACTTATCATAATAAATGGGAAGTAAATGTAAACGAAGATATGCAGAAAGCTTTAAGGAAAGGTTTTTATCTCGCTCAAATATATTGCGAGAATAAATAATTTAATGCCGAAATGTCGAGGAAAGTTCATAAACGGCATTGCTATGCGGTTTTATATTCTGCATTGTTAATTATATGCTTTCCGGTAATGTCGCCGGACGTGAATAAAATATCGAAATTATATAAAAAGGAGAGATTTTTATAGATAATAATGTAAAATTATTGAGCATTAAAGAAGTCGCGGAATTATTGGGTATAAAGTACCATTCCGCTCAAACACTGTTTCACTGTAAATCATTTCCGAAAATTATGATCGGACGAAGGCTTTTTGTTCGTGAGGTATCTCTTTACAGTTATCTCGAACGTGCGGAAAAAACAAATTAAGTTTGAAGTCGGGAAATTTTATCCGAAAAATTTCCCGGCTTTTATAAAAAATCGAAAGGAGAGCAATTATGGCAAAAAGAAGTAACGGAGAGGGCAGCGTGAGAAAATCGGGCAATTCATGGATTGCAAAAGTTCAAATCGGATGGCTTCCGAACGGGCATCCGAAAATAAAGAGTTTTTCGGCGCCGACAAGAAAAGGCGCATTGGAAAGGATGGACAATTATTTAAAATCATTTAACGAATGTGAACTTGATGATACAACGATTTCCGACGGTATGAAATATTGGCTTGAAACCTTTAAAAGTATCGAATTGAAAGACAGCAGTTACAATCGCTTAGAAATTACTGTCAATAATAATATTATTCCGTATATAGGCGATTATATGACTAAAGAACTTAATTCCTCCGTAATTCAAACGCAAATGATAAATGCGCTTATTGATGAAGGAAAAAGCTATTCTACCATAAAGAAAGCCTATTTTGCGTTGAATGCGTATTATAAAAAATTACTATCGACAGGCAAAGCGGAAAGAAACCCTATGCTCGGAGTAACATTGCCGGCGCAGAGCAAGTTTAAACGAAAAAATATAAGAGCATTGACAAAGGATGAACAGGATAGATTTATCAGGCAGGCGGTTTCAAAATTCGCAAACGGTGCAGATAGGTATCGCTATGGGAGAGCTTATGTGTTTATGATGTTTACCGGACTTCGGTGTTCCGAAATGCTCGGTCTTACATGGCGAAATATAGACCTTGTGAATAATATTGCGGTTGTAAAGCAGAGTCTTGTTACCGTAAAGAACAGGGAAACGGATATTGACGATAAATATGTGGTAAAATTGCAGGACAGTACAAAAACACAAGCGGGAATAAGAGAAATCCCTCTATGTAATCAGGCTGTTGAAGCGATTACGGCATATAAAGAAAAATATTATAACGGAAATCCCGATGATTATGTGATAACAACCGCTAAAAATAAGCCGTTAAAGACAAGACATTTTGAGCGTTCGGCAAACTACATATTTAATGCGGCGGGTATAGAAGCAAGCGAAGTACATATTTTTCGTCATACATTTGCGTCTATACTGTTTGAAAAGAATGTTGATATAAAACTTATAAGCAGTCTTTTGGGACATAGCGATGTATCCACAACTTACAACATATATGTACATTTGACAGGTAATCAAAGAAAAGAGGCGATTAACGCGATTGATAAAATCAATGCAATTAACGAAATATAATCATACAATTCGGCTATCCTCGACGGGCGTCAGCCCGTCTTGGGGCAGCCGGATTGACATACGAAATTTCCGCTTGTTATTTTTTATTCGGGAATAAGTTCTCAATATTTCTTGCAAAAAACAGCCGGGTATGGTATAATAAATAAAAATTAAAAATGGGGAGGGTAGATACCGTAATGAAAAAAATAACAATGCCTGTGGGAATTGAAATGTTTGATGAGATTCGTGACAGAGGCGCATATTATGTTGATAAGACGGAATTTATAGAGGAGCTGCTTAATGAGGTTTTTAAAGTGATGCTCATAACACGTCCTCGCCGTTTCGGAAAAACATTGATGATGAAAACACTGGAATGTTTTTTTGATATTACCAAAGAGAGCGGAAAACTTTTTGAGGGATTAAAAATATCGGAAAATACAGAAATATGCGATAAGTGGATGAACAAATATCCTGTGGTATATATAAGTTTGAAAGATATTGACGGACTTACATTTGAAAGCGCCTACAGTGAAATAATATCGTTATTTTTCAAAATTTACGACAATTACAGATATTTGCTTGACAGTGACAAAATAAGCGATAATGATAAAATACTGTTTAATAAAATCTTATCACGCACGGCGGAAATTGCCGATATAAAAGACGCTTTGGTGATGCTTACCAAAATGCTCGGCACTTATTACGGCAAACCCGCTGTTTTACTGATAGATGAATACGACGTACCGCTTGCAAATGCAAACGATAACGATTATTACAGCGAAATGCTCGATATGATAAAGGGAATATTGTCAAAATCATTGAAAACAAATCCGTATCTGCAATTTGCCGTAGTAACAGGCTGTCTGAGAATTGCAAAAGAAAGCATATTTACGGGAACAAATAATTTTGTTATAAAAACAATTTCAGATAAATTGTTTAATCGGTATTTCGGGTTCACGCAGGAAGAAGTTTTGCGGATATTGGATAAGGGGGGACTGACGGAATATGCCGATAAAATAGAGCAATGGTATGACGGCTATATATTCGGCGGTATTAAGATATACTGTCCGTGGGATGTCGTAAATTATGTAAATGATATTCAGACAGATCCCAAACTCGCACCGAGGAGCTATTGGAACAATACAAGTCATAATAATATAATACGAAGCTTTATTGACAGAAGCGATTTGTATGTAAATGATAAATTTGAAATTCTCCTGAGCGGTGGATGTATAAAAACAAGAATAACCGAGGATTTGACGTATGATTTACTGCATTCGTCCGAAGAGAATTTTTGGAGCGTTCTGTATTTGACAGGATATCTGACGATTGACAAGCAAATCGAAATATCCGATGAAGAATATAATGATATATTGGGAGATATAGAATGGTCTTTGAAAATCCCGAACAATGAAATCAAGACCATATTCAGAGATACTGTGATAAAATGGTTCAGCGATAAGGTCTTGAAACGTGACAGGACAGAAATGTTTGACAGTCTTTGGAACGGTGACGCCGAAAAAGCAACCGGTTTGATTTCGGATATGCTTTTTGAAACAATAAGCTATCATGATTACAGTGAAAGTTATTATCATGCGTTTATTGCGGGGATATTTACAGGTGCGGGATATTCCGTACAGTCAAACAAGGAATACGGTTTGGGCAGACCCGATATTGTTATCGCAGACGCAAGGAATCGCAGGGCAATTATCATAGAGGTCAAATATGCCGCAAAAAAAAGTGAGCTTGCCGGCGCTGCCGGGGAAGCTGTAAATCAGATTGAGACGAGAAAATATGCCGAGAAATTTTCAGACGAATATGATAATGTCATTTGTTACGGCATTGCTTTTTGGAAAAAGAAATGTATGATTTCAAAAGCAAATACGGACGGATAGAATATATCAAAAAAATCCGATTTTCCTGTTTTAATCGGTATATAAAAGAAAAAAATTTGTGTATTGGTATATACGTTGGTATATTGACACAACAGATATGTAAAAGAATACAGTATTTATGCGGGTTATACGCTCTAAATACAGTGGTCTCCAAAACCACGTGCCGAGGGTTCAAATCCTTCTGCCCCTGCCAAAA
>JAFLUR010000211.1 GCA_022508725.1 Oscillospiraceae bacterium | reverse complement strand
TCTTCCCAAACCCAATATAGACACCGGAATGGGTCTGGAAAGACTTGCCGTTGTCATACAGGGCGTCGATAACCTTTTTGAGGTCGATACGGTCAAAAACGTTATGGCGGCGATATCGGAGGTCGTGGGCGTAAAATACAAGGAAAACGAAAATACCGATATTTCTTTGCGCGTTATAACCGATCATATAAGGAGCACCGTTATGATGGTATCGGACGGGGTTATCCCGTCAAACGAGGGACGGGGATATGTACTCCGCCGCCTTTTGCGCCGTGCGGCAAGGCACGGAAAGATACTCGGCACACAAAAACCGTTTTTGTTCGATATAGCCGATACCGTTATAGACGAGTCGAAATCGGCTTATCCGGAGCTTGAGGAAAAGAGAGATTATATAAAGAAAATAATAAAGATAGAGGAACAGAATTTCGACAAAACGATAGACAACGGATTGTCTATTTTGAGCGAGTATATCGCGGAGCTTAAAAAGAGCGGCAAAAAGGTCCTTGACGGAGATAAAACCTTCAAGCTGTACGATACCTACGGATTTCCGATAGACCTTACAACGGAAATTCTTGCGGAGAACGGTATGACGGCGGATGAAGAGGGCTTTAAGGAGCAAATGCTCCGGCAGCGCACGACCGCGAGAAATTCGAGAAAGGACGGTTCGTCATGGGACAGTGACGAAACGGGAAAGATAATAAAGAATTATACGACCGATTTTGTGGGATACACAAATTTCGAATGTGACTCGGAAATATCGGCGCTTATCGCGGACGGAGAGGAATGTTCCGTTTTATCCGAGGGCGACGAGGGTATGATCGTTACCGGAAAGACCGTATTTTACGGCGAGGGCGGCGGTCAGATCGGAGATACCGGCGTTATCCGGGCGGATATGGGCAGAGCGGAGGTAGTTGACACAAAAAAATTCGCCGACGGAAAGGTGTATGTTCACCATGTCAGAATCACGGGCGGCGAATTCAAAAAAGGCGATAAGGTCACGCTCAAAATCGATAAGGAGCGGAGAAAGGCGATTTCGAGAAATCACTCTTCAACGCATCTTATGCACAAGGCGCTCAAAGAGGTGCTCGGCTCTCATGTGGGACAGGCGGGCTCGTATGTAAGCGATGAAAGACTGCGTTTCGATTTCTCTCATTTTGAGGCAATGACAAACGAGGAGCTGGCGCTTGTCGAGGAAAAGGTGAACGGTGCCATCCTTGCCGGACTTGAGATAAAAACGGAGGAAATGCCCGCGGAGGAAGCCAAAAAGACGGGCGCAACGGCTCAATTCGGAGAAAAATACGGAGACATCGTAAGAGTTGTTTCAATGGGCGATTACAGCATTGAGTTCTGCGGCGGCTGTCATTTGACAAATACGGCGCAGGCGGGGCTGTTCAAAATTCTTTCCGAAAGCGGAGTCGCGGCAGGCACACGCCGTATAGAGGCGGTAACGGGCAGCGGCGTTTTGAAATATATAAAGGATAAGGATAATATAATTGAGAGAACGGCGGAAATATTAAAGACAAAACCGTCGGGGATAGATAAAAAGGCGGAGAGCGTAATCAATGAATACAAGGAAACGAAAAAAGCGCTCGATTCGCTTAAATCAAAAATGGCAGCGGGCAAGGCAGCGGATATTATGTCGGGAATGCATGATGTCGGCGGAGTAAACGTGCTTTGCGCGCGTTTGGACGGTACGGAGAGCGGAGATATAAGAAAGCTCGGCGACAGTATCAAGGAAAAGCTCGGCTGCGGAATATTCGTCGCGGCAGGTGAGAATGACGCAAAGATAACCTTTATCGCCATGGCGACAAAGGAGGCTGTCGGAAAGGGCGTTCATGCTGGAAATATCATAAGAGAGATAACAAAGGCTGCGGGCGGCTCGGGAGGCGGCAAGCCGGATACGGCACAGGGCGGCGGCAGGGACGCGTCAAAGATAGATGATGCGTTAGCCATGGTCGATGAGCTTGTAAAGAATCAGTTGAAATAATATTTGAATTGTGATCGGTTGTAAACGGAAAGGAGAATTTTTATGGACTGCATTTTCTGCAAAATTATAAAGGGAGAAATACCGTCCCAAAAGATATATGAGGACGAATTATGTCTTGCGTTTTTCGATATCGATCCTCAGGCGCCCAAGCACGCGGTCATTATCCCGAAAACTCATATTGCGTCGCTTGAGGATATAACGGCGGAAAATTCGGGACTTATCGCGCATATATATGCAAAGGTTCCCGAAATTGCGAAAAAACTCGGCGTCAATGAGTCGGGATACCGCGTTGTGACAAACTGCGGCACGGACGGAGGACAGACCGTCGGACACATACATTTTCATTTGCTTGGGGGCAGACTTCTCGGCTGGCCTCCGGGCTGAAAAGGTTTATGGGAGGAGTTTGAGAAATGATTGCTGTTGTTGATTACGGTGCGGGAAATCTGCACAGTGTGAAAAATGCGCTCGATTTTTTGGGAGCGGACAGCGCGGTTACATCCGATTCCGAGGCGATCTTATCGGCGGACGGCGTTATACTTCCCGGAGTAGGGGCGTTCGGCGACGCTATGAAAGAGATGAAAAAGCGCGGACTCGACAGATCGGTAAAGACCGCCGCAGACAATGCCGCAAAGGGCGGAAAACCCTTTTTGGGGATATGCATGGGACTTCAGCTTTTATTTGACGAAAGCGAGGAATCCCCCGGAGCGGAGGGACTCGGAACAATTCCCGGCAAAGTAGTCAAAATAAAGAAATATCCGGGATTGAAGATACCCCATATGGGATGGAACAATATAACAATGCCGGGGAAAAGCAGGATATTGAAAGGCTTTGAAAAGGAGCCGTTTGTGTATTTCGTACATTCCTATTATATCCTGCCGGAGGATGAGAGCGTTGTGTCGGCGTATACCGAATACGGCGAAAGGCTGCCGGTTGCGGTCGAGAGCGGAAATTTATTCGCAATGCAGTTTCATCCCGAAAAGAGCGGTGAGATCGGAATGGGCATATTGAAGAATTTTTTGAATTTGCGGAAAGGATAGGCTATGTTTGCTAAAAGAATTATCCCGTGTCTTGACGTAAATAACGGACGTGTGGTAAAGGGTGTGAATTTTGTAAATCTCATAGACGCGGGCGATCCGGTGGAATCGGCGTCGGTGTATGACAAGGCGGGCGCGGATGAGCTTGTTTTTCTCGATATAACGGCATCGTCCGACGGACGCGAAACGGTGACGGAAATGGTGCGTGCGGTCGCGGCAAAGGTTTTTATCCCGTTTACGGTCGGCGGAGGAATACGCTCGGTCGATGATTTTAGGAAAATACTCAATGCCGGAGCGGATAAGGTCGCGGTAAATTCGGCGGCTGTGAAAAGGCCCGGGCTTATAAGCGAGGCGGCTGAAAAATTCGGCTCTCAGTGCGTGGTATGCGCCATAGACGCAAAAAGACGCGAGGGCGGCGGTTTTGACGTGTACTTAAACGGCGGCAGGGTAAATACCGGCATAGACGCCGTGGAATGGGCGAAAAAAGCGGAGGAGCTCGGCGCGGGAGAGATACTTCTTACAAGCATGGACTGCGACGGAACAAAGGCGGGTTACGATATTGAGCTTACGCGCCGTGTTTCGGAAAGTCTTTCGATACCCGTTATCGCGTCGGGCGGCGCGGGGGAGCTTTCGCATTTTTACGACGCTTTTGAAGAAGCAAAGGCGGACGCGGTACTTGCGGCGAGTCTGTTTCATTTTAAGGAGATAGAAATTTCCGCGCTTAAAGAATATCTTTCGGGAAGAGGAATAAGCGTAAGAAGGTGAGGTGGGGGTTATGGAGGATTTTGAAAAAAGCAGAAAATATATGCTTGTCATTGTTTTTACGTTTTTTACACTTCCGTTATTCTTTATGTTCCTTAAAGAGGGTGTAAAGGAAAGTATTATTTTCGGGTATTTGTATGCGCTCAATCCGATAGCGGTATTTGCCGTTTCCGTTCTGTATGCGGTAAGATGCGGATTTGATCCGAAATTCCCCCTCGTGGTCGGAGCGATTTTTATTCCCGCCGTATTTATATACTTTGATTGGCATAATATCGTTTTCGGTATCACCTACGCGGTATTTTCATATATAGGCACGGCTGTCGGAGTTTTTTTCAGGCGATTTTTATAGCTTGATTTGTCGGATTTTTGTCCCCTTGAAGGCATAAGTAATATTTAGAGCCTGTTTAGTATCTTCCAATCATCATCTTTTCGGCGTCTTTTCTCGCCGGCTTTGTACAAAATTCTTGAAATACACAAAGTATTCCTGCGAATTTTGCACTTTGCCGGCAG
>JAFLUR010000210.1 GCA_022508725.1 Oscillospiraceae bacterium | reverse complement strand
GCATTGATATGAGCCTGAGCCTTTGCCTTTGATGTATAGAAACCCGAACACTCAAGAACAACGTCTACATCAAGCTTGCCCCACGGACAATTGTTAGCATCCGGCTCGGCATAGATTTTAATTTCCTTTCCGTCAACCGTGATCGAATCCTCACCGGCTGTGACCGTATCGGCTTTTTCATATTTACCTTGCGAAGAATCATACTTCAGCAAATGCGCGAGCATTTTGGGGCTTGTCAAATCATTGATAGCCACAACCTCATAACCTTCCGCGCCGAACATCTGTCTGAAAGCAAGACGTCCTATACGACCGAATCCATTAATACCTACTTTGATAGCCATTGGACTATACCTCCTGAAAAATTATTATTTTATAAGTAAATTATGCGGTATGCGGCAGCCTACCGCGTTATAAATACCGAGCCGGCTTTCGGATAATTCCGGGAAAAATACAGATATCTCCCCAAACAAATACTTCCTGCCGAATCGATATTTACCTTACCATATATTATTGTACATTAAAATTCCGAAATATACAAGTATATTCTTAAAATTTAATGTTATTTTTTTCACTTTTGATACTTTTTCATAAAAATTTCAGTCGTTATTTGATAAATATATATAAATTTATATAAGAGCCGCCCGATAAATCAAATATCAAAAAACAATTCGGCGAAATATCAACGATAAATAGAGCTTGCCGCCGAAATAAAAAATATAAGGAAAAATAAAAAATTATAAAATTAAACATTGATAAATAATGAGTATTATGCTATAATATAAATCAGTATAATATATTCTGCCTGTGGTGTAATGTTTTTTACCGGACAAATGGCAAAAAAACCCGGAAGGAGGAAAGGATAGAAAAGCTTCTATCATAAAATTTATGGTTAAGTTATCGGAAAAGGCTGAACTTATGGATAAAAATACGGCAAACAGGATAATAAGCCGTATGTGTGACGAAATACTCGAGCATAACGGGAATACCGAAAATCTTGTTTTTATCGGAATTCAGAAAAAGGGGGCGCTTATCGCAAAGCTTATTGCCAAAAGAATAAAGGAAACAGAGGGTGAGGATATCCCGGTCGGAAGCATGGATATTACCTTTTACAGGGATGATTTAACTCTTATGCATGAGCAGCCTGTTATAAACGGAAACGATATACCTTTTTCGATACACAAAAAGGATATAGTTCTTGTTGATGATGTTCTTTATTCGGGCCGCACAATACGCGCGGCAATAGACGAGCTTTTTGATATGGGACGTCCGGACAGCGTACAGCTTGCCATTATGATCGACAGATGTCAAAGACAGCTGCCTATATCGGCGGATTATATCGGTAAGGAGGTCCCGGTCTCAAAATCGGAAAATATCAATGTTGAGATCGATGATGACGGCAGTGTCAGACGTGTTGCGCTCTGCGATATTAAAACGGAAAAATAACGCCGTTTTCGCCGGATGCCGTTTAATGCGGTTTGGTATGATTTTATGTAATTTTTATACGGCAGGGATTTTAATCTTGTTATAAAACAACGAAGGAGATTTAACTATGCTTGGTGACAAAAAAGATTTATTGGGGCTTAAAGAACTGTCCGCACAGGAGATAAACGAAATTCTTACACAAGCGGAATTTATGAAAAAAATTGTGCTTAGCGATAATAAAAAATCACAGCATCTTATGGGCAGGTCCGTCATAACCTTGTTTTATGAAAACAGCACAAGAACACGGCTTTCCTTTGAGCTGGCCGCAAAATACATGTCCGCAAATGCGGCGAATGTTTCGGCAGGTACATCAAGCGTATCAAAAGGCGAAACGCTTATCGATACTGCCCGGACGATCGACAGAATGGGTACCGATATTATAGTACTGCGGCACAGTATGAGCGGCGCGCCGCATCTTATCGCAAAAAACGTAAAGGCGTCGGTTATAAATGCGGGGGACGGAATGAACGAGCATCCGACACAGGCCCTTCTCGATATGTTTACCATACGCGAAAAAAAAGGAAGAATAGAAGGATTGAAGGTCGCTGTCACAGGCGATATATTACATAGCCGCGTGGCGCGCAGCAATATTTACGGACTTACAAAGCTCGGAGCGGAGGTATCTCTCGGCGGTCCCGCGACTCTTATACCTCCTCATCTTGAAGATTTGGGTGTGAAGGTTTTTAAAAGTATTCAGGAAGCAATGATCGATGCGGATGTGGTCATGGGACTGCGTATGCAGCTTGAAAGACAAAAAAGCGGGCTTTTCCCTACTTTGAGAGAATACAACCGATTTTTCGGTATAGATGAAAAGCGTATGCAGTTTGCAAAGCCGGACGCAATTGTGCTGCATCCCGGACCGGTAAACAGAGGTGTTGAATTGACAAGCGGTGTTGTTGAATCCTCCTTCATAGATGAACAGGTCACAAACGGCGTTGCTGTAAGAATGGCAATTATGTATCTTTTATCGAGGAGGGAAAATATATGAAAATTTTAATAAAAGGCGGACGAGTTATAAATCCGCGGAACGGATTTGATGAGATCACCGATATATTTGTTGAGAACGGAATTATTACGGAGATCGGCAATGATCTCGATCTTGACGGTATTGAAATGGAAGTAATAGACGCATCGGGCAAAATTGTGGCTCCCGGACTTGTTGATATGCATTGTCATTTGCGCGATCCGGGACAAGAATACAAGGAGGATATAGAAAGCGGCGCGAAAAGCGCCGTGATGGGCGGATTTACATCGGTGGCTTGCATGCCGAATACAAGTCCCGTTATAGATAATGCGTCTGTTGTCGAATATATTATCAAAAAAGCTGAGTCGGCGGGATACGCAAACGTATATCCGATAGGCGCGATAACAAAAGGACTTGCAGGGGAAGAGCTTGCGGAAATAGGCGAGCTTAAATTTGCGGGAGTCGTCGCAATATCCGATGACGGTAAACCCGTGCAAAGAGCAAACATAATGCGTCATGCTCTTGAATATGCAAAAATGTTTGATGTTGCGGTGGTATCTCACTGTGAGGAAATGTCGCTTGTCGAAAACGGTTCGATGAATGAAGGGTTCATGTCAACGTATCTTGGTTTAAGAGGAATAACGAGAGCAGCGGAAGAGGTCATGGTATCACGCGATATTCTTATTGCCGAATCCACCGATACAAGCGTACATATAGCTCATGTAAGCACAAGAGGCTCAGTCGAGCTTGTAAGGCAGGCAAAGAAAAGGGGAGTGTCGGTAACCTGCGAAACCTGTCCGCATTATTTTACTCTCACCGAAAAGGCGGTAAGCGGATTTAATACCAACGCAAAGATGAACCCTCCTCTCAGAACGGATGATGACATCGAGGCGATAAAAGCCGGACTGGCGGACGGAACCATAGATGTAATTGCAACCGACCATGCGCCGCATCACACAGATGAAAAGAATTGCGAATTCGATATCGCGCTTAACGGCATAGTCGGATTTGAAACAGCTTTGGGACTGGCTGTCACGCATCTTGTAAGAACGGGAATACTTACATTGAACGAGCTTATAAGAAAAATGTCGCTTAACCCGTCAAACATTCTCGGTCTTAATAAGGGATCGCTGGAAATAAATAAAATTGCCGATATAGTCATATTCGATCCGAATAAAAAATATACGGTAAACACAGACGATTTCCTGTCAAAAAGCAAAAATTCGCCTTACAACGGGTGGATTTTGTTCGGAAAGCCCGATTATACCGTTGTAAACGGAAAGATCAAAGTAAATCAAGGCATATTGGTATAATTAATTATAAAGATTTTTAAGAAAGAAAGGAGCCGGTTTATGTCTGTTGATGTGTTGATAGAGAAAATCAAGGCAAAGAATAATCCGTCTGTCGCGGGACTCGATCCGAAGGTTGATTATGTTCCTTCCTATATAAAGGAAAAATGCTACAAGGAATACGGAAAAACACTTAAAGGCGCTGCGGAAGCCATATGGCAGTATAATAAGGGGCTTATAGACGCTTTATGCGACGTCATTCCGGCGGTAAAGCCGCAGTCAGCTTATTATGAGATGTACGGTCTTGCCGGGGAAGAGGTTCTGAAAAGAACGATCGATTATTCAAAGGAAAAGGGACTTTATGTAATTCTGGATGTTAAGCGAAACGACATCGGAACAACGGCGGAGGCATACTCAAAAGCATATCTCGGAAAAATCGAAATAGACGGAGAGCTTGCGGACGGCATGGGAGTCGATTCGATCACCGTCAATCCTTATCTCGGAACGGACGGCATTATGCCGTTTGTAAATGACTGCAGGGAATACGGAAAAAGCATATTTGTTCTT